>NZ_JADPKQ010000136.1:0-91521 GCF_023074015.1 Bradyrhizobium sp. 142 | reverse complement strand
CCATAAATCTGCCGCGCATGATCGTCTCCACCGATTCGAGATGATAAAGTGAATCATCAGACCCCCTCCGTGGCGAGGGGGTTTTTCAGCAGACTGCTAGCTAGAAAGAACAGCTTACTTGCTGCGGCCAGCCCCTTGCGCAACCGCACACGAAACATGTCGGCAGCGGATGCTCATGCGACGCAATCGGCGACGGCAATACGTAGGCGGTACTTTAGGGCAAAGCACGTGCCATCCGTGATCTCTCCGCACAGTGCTAAGAGCTAGAGTTCTTGGGCCACCTCCCACGCATGACCTGCGGGATCGAGGAATGCCGCCGTCCGACGTCCCCAGGGTCGGTCGGCAGGTCCGTTCAGGATCGGCACCTGCCGCCCGACAAGCTTCGCGCAACACGCATCGACGTCGTCGACCAGCACGGTCAGCAGCAGTCGCGGAGGGGCGCCCCGCGCTCCAACCGGATGCGGCGTCAGGAGCTCCGGCGCGGCGAGCGTTCGTCGAGAAGATTGATCATCAAGTTCTGCAGCTTGAGCACCGCCGAGTTCTCGTCCTCATAGATGAAATTGCCGCTGAACACGGCCTCGTAGAAGGCTTTTGCGCCGGCCAAGTCCGACACGAAGAGCGTGATGCATTGGACGTTATCGATTGCCGTCATTTGAAGGTCTGCCTCCAAGCCAAATGCCCGCGACAGCGTCCGGCTGATCCGATCGAACCGTGGCGGATACGCTCAATGACGTGCGGGCTGAGCCGAAGAATACGCGCCTCTCCCCGAAACCGCTACGCCTTGCCGCCCGAGCCCTCACGTATCCCGCACCGATCGGTATTGGTCTGTGGATCGTCGAACCGCGACGAGGGAGCACGACGTTTCTGGCGCTGAGATCAACCGGGTGAACGTATATTGGGACGGAATGGTGTCAGCCCACCGTCCCGCGACCATGCAAGGGAAGCGGCTTCTCGACGATTATTGGGCGGCCCGCCCGAGCTGCACGTCGCGTTCGACCACGATCCATGTCGCCTTCGCTACGGCCAGCAACGTCCCGGCTTCATCATGGACAGCCGCCTCGGCAACGCGTTTGCGGCCGTCGCGGCCGATTGGCCAGGCCGTGATGACGCAGCCTTCTCCGGGGCGCGGCCGTGATTCTACTCGTACCGACATCCGTCCCAGCAGGATCGGCGCCTTGTCGAAGCTGCCGCTCTGCGAATTGTAATTGCAGGCATAGCCGGTGGGGCAATCGAGCGCCGACCAGAGAAATTCGGGGGCGACCAGGCCATCTCCGGCAGCCAAATTCGGATCCGGTATCCAGCTCGCCGCGAGAACGGCCAGAGCATTTTGCGAGCGACGCCCGAGCGGTCCGGCAAAGATACGCAGGCCATCTCCTTTCGCCCGTGCGGGACCACACACGAAACACGTCGGCAACGGATGCTCGTGCGGCTTGACCGGCGTCAGCAGTTCGGCGGCGCATGCCTCCTCGAAGCTGGCCGTCTCCAGACGCGCAAGCTCGACATTTGCCGGTCGCGCGGCCGCGACGACCGTGGCGCCATCGCGAAGCTCCCATGCCCCGTCGTCGATCGCGATCGTATCGAGCGGCTTGTCCAGGGGAGGCGGTGCGCGCAGCGTCACCTCCGCGCCGCCGGCAATGTGCCGGGCCAGCCGGCCGCAGACATAACCGCCATTCCCGGAGTTCGGAGGACCACAATAGCGCTTGTCGATGATGATCATTGTCATCGGAATCTCATCTCCCGCCGTCACCGGCGCATTTTATCTGAGCTTGAGGACAATTCGTCCCTGGACGGTCCGATTGGCCACCGCCCGCATGGCTTCTCCAACCTGATCCAGGGGCAGCACGCGATCGATGTGCGGGCGGATGCTTCCCTCGGCCAACAATTGCATTAGCGTATCGTTCATGCGCGCGGCATCTGCGGGAAATTTCTCCGCCCAGGCGCCGGCAAAGACACCGACGATGGAATAGTTCTTGAGCAGAGGCAGATTCATCGGGAGCGACGGAATCACGCCGCTGGTGAAGCCGATCGGCATGAGACGTCCGCCCCACTTCATCAGCCGGGCCATCTGTTCGAAAACCGTTCCGCCAATATTATCGAAGCCGACATCGATGCCGTCACCGCCGGTGATCAACTTGATCCGCTCGCGCAGATCTTCGTTGCGATAGTTGATGACATCGCGAGCGCCGTAATCGCGCACCAGGGCAGCCTTGTCATCGGAGCCGACGCCGGCGACGACGCGCAGGCCGAGATGGCGGCCGAGGTCGACGGCGGCAAGTCCAACGCCGCCGGCAGCGCCCGTGACAAACGCGGTTTCGCCGCGTTGCGCCCGTGCCCGCTCGACCAGCGCGTAATACGCCGTGCCGTAATTGTGCAGGACCGTCGCCGCGGTTTCGAACGCGACATCGTCCGGCAGCCGTACGCTCTTTGATTCCTTCGCAATCATCCGTTCGGCGTAGCCGCCGGTCCAGCTGCTGCACGCCACGCGATCTCCCGGTGCGAATTTCGTGACCTTCTCGCCAACAGTCACGACTACACCGGATGCTTCCGTGCCGGGCACGAAGGGTGTCGGTGGCCGCATCTGGTAGAGGCCCGAGACCAGCAACTGGTCCATGAAGCTCACGGAGGCTGCGTGAACATCGATGAGAATTTCATCTCCGGCCGGCTTCGGCTGATCAATCTCGCCGATGCGCAGGTCGCCCGGTCCAGTGAATGTACTGCAGAGAACTGCTCTCATCGTGGCGCTCCAATGTGTTGTTCTACTCATCGCGGTGCTCCAACAGGCCATGGAGGCTGCCGATCTTCGGTCCGGCGGCGACCGAAAAGACGCGGCACCAGCATGGGAACGCGCCGGCGATACTGCTGATAGGTCGCGCCGAACTCGGCGATCAGATCCCGTTCCTCGAAGTGAAGTCCGACCAAGATGTAGGCTGTGTTCGCGATCGCGAACAGAAGATGGCCGGCGGTCATCTCTGGCGCGGCCCAGAACGCGAGCAGAAACCCCAGCATGAGCGGATGCCGCACGATCTTATAGAGCAGCGGCGTCTTGAACGACTGGCCGGGCATCTCGGCCCCGCGGAGCGCGACGAAAGCCTGGCGCAGGCCAAACAGATCGAAATGGTCGATCATGTGGGTTGAGGCAAACGCGATCAACCAGCCAAGCCAGTGAATGCCGGTCAGCAACCAGGCCGCAATGCCGCCGACCTGCCAGACCGGCGTCGGGATCGGACGCCACTGCCAGAACAGCAAGAGGAGGATAAGGCTGGAGAGCAGCACGTAGGTGCTGCGCTGGCAGGCGATGGGGAGGTTTGCCGCCCACCATCGTTTGAAGGCCGGGCGCGCCATAACGCTGTGCTGGATTGCAAACAGGCCGAGCAGCAGCAGGTCGACGACGACGGCCTCGGTCAAATTCGTGGTGCTGCCGACGTCGATCGATTTCGGCACGACATAATTGCCGACGAAACCAAGTGCGTAGAGAAATGAAGCAGTGAATATGGCATAGCTCACAATGGCGTAGAGCAGGATCAGGAGGCGCGCGAACATGTTTGTTCCTATTGTGCCGACAGCAGTGTTGCCGCATGCAGAAGCCTGAAGCGTTCGATGGCGAGCAGGCTCGTTCGGGCATGACTGCTATTGCTAGACCGTCCCCTGCGCGTCCCCCGGGGGACGCCGCCAGGTAGAGTTGATTTCATGGCCGTCTTCTCGCTCCGAACGCTCGGGTTCCCGGAAATCCATGGTGACGACCGGCCGATCAAGCTGAACTTGCGCAAGGGTCTTGCGCTGCTGCTCTATCTCGCGGAAGTCAAAGGCGCCGTGGCACGGGACGTCATTGCGACGCTGCTGTGGCCCGAGACTCCCCGCGAGACCGGCCTCGCGCGACTACGGCGCCTGCTTCATCGCATCGAGCTTGCGCTAGGCCAGCCGGTTTTCGAGACCGACCGCACCAGCGTGCGCTGGTCGCCGGCGATCGAGCTGAAGGTCGATACGCATCTGCTCGAGAGCGCCTGTGACCGAGGCGCCTTCGAGGAAGCCTGCCTGATTTACCGGGGTGATTTCCTGGCTGGCTTCGCTCTGGCCGACTGTCCCGAATTCGACGATTGGACGTTCTTTCGCCGGGAGGCGCTGAGGGGACGGCTCGTGCACGCGCTCAAGCGTCTAGTGCAGGACAAGAATGCGGCCCGCGACCATTTTGCCGCGACAGTGCATGCGGGGCGCCTGGTTGAGCTCGATCCGTTGAGCGAGGTGTACGGCCGGCATTTGATCCGCAGCCTTCTGCTGGCTGGCGATCGAAGCGCGGCAGAGCGGCACCACGCGACACTGACACAGCGGCTGCGCGACGAGCTTGGGGTGGCGCCGGAAGCCGAGACCGAAGCACTCATGGACCCCAGTGCGGCTTCGTCGCTCGCCGCAGTTCCGACCACGCGCTACGTCAAGGGCGCCGGCGTGCACTTGGCGTATCAGACCTACGGCAGCGGTGAGTTCGATATCCTGCTCATGCCCGGTTTCGTGTCGCATGTAGAACGCGGCTGGGAGCATCCCGCGAGCCGGACGTTTCTGGCTTCATTGATGAGGCTTGGACGACTCATCATTCTCGATCGGCGCGGTATCGGGCTGTCGGACCGGATCGGATCAGCGCCTGATATCGAAGCCACCGCAGAGGATATCGGCACCGTTTTGCGGGCAGTGGACGCGCGTCGCGTCGTCCTGTTCGGAGCGTCGGAGTGTGGGCCGGCGTGCGTCAGGTTTGCGGTCGACACGCCGCGACTCACGGCCGGCCTTATTCTGTTCGGCGCGCTGGCCAAGGGCTGTTGGGCGCCGGACTATCCGTACGCGTTGCGCACAAGCCAGTATGATGCCTGGAGCCAGCGGCTCGTCGCCGATTGGGGCGGCCCGGCCGGGATCGAAACCTTCGCGCCGAGCCTTGCCCGTGATCCGCAGGCGCGCGTCTGGTGGGCCGGGCTGCTGCGCGCGGCTTCCAGCCCCGGTGGCATCTCGGCCGTGCTCGAGGCGTTTCGCGACGCCGACGTGCGGCATCTCCTGCCGCAAATTGCCGTGCCGACCCTGGTGCTGCACCGGCGGAACGACCAGGCTGCGCGGATCGCGGCCGGCCGCGATGTGGCGAGCCGGATCACCGGAGCGCAATTCGTCGAACTCGACGGCAACGATCACTGGTTCTTTGCCGGCGACCAGCAACCCGTGCTCGAGGCGATCAGGCGATTTACGGAAGCTTTGCCGCGCAAGGGCAGGGCGCGGCGTTAGCGCTGTAACCCGGATGGAGCGGGAGCGTAATTCGGGATGGTTTCCCTGCATTCCGCTCCGCTGCATGCGGGCTACGCCATCGGGATAGAGCGATCACACCGCTTCGAGCTGATCTGCCGTGCGCTTCTTCTTTGCCTTCGACTGGCTGAGCAAGGGGCCCGCCGCAAGCGCGGCCGTATCGGCCACGCCCGGATCGCGCGACACCATGGCTGCGACGATCGCGCCATCGATCAGAAGCCCGAGCTGATGCGCAAGCACGATGGGCTCGGCCGAGCCGAGCTCGCCGGCGAGCTTTTCGATGTGGCCGAGCACGATCTTCTTGTGCTTCATCGCGATGTTGCGGAACAGCTTCTGGTCCTTGTCGTGCTCGCCGACCGCATTGATGAAGGGGCAGCCGTAGAAGCGCTCCTCGGCGAACCAGCTCTTCAGCGCCGGGAAGATGCGCGTGAGTTTTGCCTGCGCGTCGCCGCCGCCTTGCTCCATGGCGCCGATGAACCATTCGCGCCACTGCTTGCCTTCGCTCTCCAGCACTGCGTTGACAAGATTGGTCTTGGAGCCGAACAGCTTGTAAAGCGTGGTCTTCGCCGTGCCGGCTTCCTCGATGATCGCATCGATGCCGGTGGCGTTGATGCCGTTCTTGCAGAACAGATGCGTCGCGGCGCTGAGCAGACGGCCGCGCGCGGATTCGTCGTCGCCCGTGCCGGCCTGCGGCGAATTCGATTTCTTCTTCGATGACATCTTGTTCAGTGACGATTTGGCCATGGGCTGCAACTTAATCGCAGCCGCGCCGCATCAGCAAGCCGCATCTGTTCCGAGCTGAAAAGATTCGCATGGCAAAGCGCATCTGCATCGCCTTTGAGCAGGACGCCCCTGATCAATACGCAGGCAGCGATCGCTAAGCGGCTCCAATGCTTCGCATTTTGATTTTGCACCGGTCTGGCACGCTCCATGCAAGGAAACAGACCGTTCGGTATCCTATCGATTTTCTGACTCCTAGGGAGAAAACTGATGACTGCGGTCGTTCAAAAAACGGTGCTGACGGGCTGCCTTGCGCCGATCGACAGAGGTGGGCTCGAGCAACTGATCGTCAACGGCAAGGCCAATCCGAAGGTCATCAAGACCTTGAAGTGCAAGACGATCGCGGAAGGAAAATTCCGTCACGCCAACTATATCCGCAACCTGCCGCCCTACATCGTCGACGAGCCGCCGGGCCTGCTTGGCGATGACAGCGCGCCGAATCCGTCGGAGGCTTCGCTCGCCGCGCTCGGCTCCTGCCTCGCGGTCGGACTGCACGCCAATGCCGTGCACCGCGGCTGGATCGTCAACAAACTCGAGCTCGAGCTCGAAGGTGACCTCAACATTACCGCGGTCTGGGGCACCGGCGACATCTCCGACAAGCCGGTCGGCTTCACCGACGTGCGCGTCAAGGTTGACATGGAATGCGAGGGCATCTCGCCGGACGAGATCAATGCGCTGGTAACCCACGTGAAGAAGTGGTCACCGGTCGCCAACACCTTCACCCGTCCGGTCAATCTCGAGGTCGGCATCTAGCGCGCGGCGGCAGTGGAAAAGGTGCGGGAGACGATCATGGGGACACTGGCTTTATCGCGGGTCGAAGCTTTGGATCAGCCCGCACCGTCCATTGCGGGAGAAGTGGCGCGGATCGCGCGGGAGCAGCTTGCGCCGCTCGCCGCCGGCGTCGACGACGGCTCGGTCTATCCGGCCGAGGTGCTGCGCCGCTTCGGCGAAGTCGGCGCCTGGGGCAGTCACATGCCCCAGGAAGGGCCCGCGGACTTGCGCTGCGCGATCCAGGCGATGGCGGCGATCGGCGAGGTCTGCGGCGCCACCGCCTTCATGGCCTGGTGCCAGAACACGCTGGTCTGGTACGCCGCCAACTCGACCAACATGAAGCTCGCAAAACGCTTCGGCGACGGCTTTTCGACCGGCCGGCTGCTCGGCGGCACTGGGCTGTCCAATCCGATGAAGAGCTTTTTCGGCATCGAGAAGCTCAAGTTGAAGGGGCGCAAGGTCGAGGGCGGCTATATCGTGCGCGGCGCGTTGCCTTGGGTCTCCAATCTCGGCCCCGACCATTATTTCGGCACCATCTTCGAGCGCGAGGACGAGCCGGGCACCGTCATGTTCCTTGCCGACTGCGCCGATCCCGCGATCACCCTCGCGCCTTGTAAGCCGTTCCTCGCCATGGACGGCACCGGCACCTACGGCGTGCAGTTCCGCGACGTCTTCGTGCCGGACGAGTTGATCCTCGCCGATCCGGCGACGCCCTTCGTCAAGAAGATCCGCGCCGGCTTCATCCTCCTCCAGGCCGGCATGGCGCTCGGCCTGATCCGGGACTGCATCAACATCATGGACGAGGTCGATCGTCCGCTCGGCCACATCAACCGCTATTTGCCGCAGCAGCCAGTGAATTTCCGCGATCTTGCCGCCGAGCTCGAGGCCGAAACCATGGCGCTGGCGCGCGATCCCTACAATGAAGAGGACACCTATTGGCGCAAGGTGATCGCGCTGCGTTTGCGCGCGGGCGAAGCCAGCGTCGCGGCGGCGCATGCGGCGATGCTCCATTGTGGCGCGCGCGGTTATCTGAAGAGCCACCGCGCGCAGCGGCGCCTGCGCGAAGCCTATTTCGTCGCGATCGTCACGCCCGCCACCAAGCAGTTGCGCAAGATGCTCGCTGACGCCTGAGTCTACCCGAGTCCACCCCGAAGACCACTTAACCTCAACGGAGAGGCTGCCAATGACGGACGTTCTGATCTCTGCCAGCGAACTTGCCGATCTCTTGAAGACCGAGCCGTGTATCGTCATCGATACCCGCAATCCCGACGCCTACGGCGCCGGGCACCTGCCCAACGCCGTAAACGTGCATGAGATTTTCACTTTTCTGGCGACCTCGACGCCGGAAGGAATGAGCGAGCTGAAGACCAAGTTCGCCGACGCCTTCGGTGCCGCTGGCCTCTCCGGCAAGGAGACGGCTGTGGTCTATGAGCAGTCGATGAATTCTGGCTTCGGCCAGTCCTGCCGCGGCTACTATCTGCTCACCATGCTCGGCTACCCCAAGATCAAGGTGCTGCATGGCGGTTTTGATGCCTGGGCCGCAGCTGGCCTGCCGGTCACGAAAGACGTGCCGGCGCCGGCGAAAGCCTCGTTCTCGATCGTGCCCGAGGCGGGCGAGATCCTGATCGACGCGAAGACCATGCTCGGGGCTGTCGGCAAGCCCGGCATCGCCATCCTCGACGTGCGCGACGTCGATGAGTGGATCGGCGACAGCTCGTCTCCGTACGGTAAGGATTTCTGTCCGCGCAAGGGCCGTATCCCCGGTGCTGTCTGGCTGGAATGGTACCGCATGATGAAGCCGACCGCTGAAGGTCCGCGCTTCAAATCCAAGGACGAGATTTTGGCGGAGTGCGCCACCGTCGGCATCTCGACGACCACGCCGGTCTATCTCTATTGCTTCAAAGGGGCGCGCGCCTCGAACACCTTCCTCGCGCTCAAGAATGCCGGCGTGAAGGACGTGCGGATGTACTTCGGCTCCTGGAACGAGTGGTCGCGCGATCCGTCGCTGCCGATCGAGCAGGGACTGCCGATTGCGACTGAGGTCACGACCAAGGCGGCCTGAGATATCGTTCTAACCGTTCACGCCGGCGCGCGGACGGGGCGCAATCCCAAGCGCTTTGATCCGCGATGCCAGCGTTGTCGGCTTGAGATCAAGAATTTCCGCCGCGCCGCCGGGGCCGAAGACTTTTCCTGCGCAGGCCTCGAGCGCGGCGAGGATGTTGGTGCGCTCGTGGTCGCGCATCTCCGAGGAGGTCATGACCGCCGGCCGCCCATCGGTCTTCTGGCGCGCCGTGCCGATCGCGGGCTGCGCGCCGGAAGGATCGGGCAGGTCGACCCGCAGGCGACCGTTCTGCGACAGGATCGCGGCGCGCTCGATCACGTTCTGCAATTCGCGAACGTTGCCGGGCCAGTCGTAGCGGGTGAGCCGCCGTGCGTCGCCCTCGGACAGGCGCAGGTTGGATTTGAGAGCCTTACTCTCGCGGGTCAGGAAGTGTTGGGCCAGCAGCGGAATGTCCTCGCGCCGTTCGCGCAAGGGCACCGACTCGATCGGGAATACGTTGAGGCGGAAATAGAGGTCCTCGCGAAACCGTCCGCGCTGCACCTCCTGCTTGAGATTGCGATTGGTCGCGGCGATCACGCGGACGTCGACCGTGCGCGTGCGTTCCTGCCCGACCCGCTCGAAATTGCCTTCCTGCAACACGCGCAGCAGCTTGCCCTGCAACTCCAGCGGGATTTCGCCGACCTCGTCGAGAAACAGCGTGCCGCCATCGGCGAGCTCGAACCGGCCGATGCGATCGCGCATTGCGCCCGTGAAGGCGCCGCGAACGTGGCCGAAGAACTCACTCTCGAACAGCTCGCGCGGGATCGCGGCGCAATTGACGCGGATCAGCGGCCGGTCGCTGCGGCCCGAAGCGTCATGGATGGCGCGCGCAATCAGCTCCTTGCCGGTGCCGGATTCGCCGGTGATCATCACGGCTGCGGTGGTTGGAGCGACGAGCTTGACCTGGCGCAGCGTCTTCTGGATCGCCTCGCTTCTACCGATGATGCCGCGTGGATTGGTCTCGATCCGGATCTCCTCCTGGAGATAGGCGTTCTCCAGTTCGAGCCGCTCGCGCAGGCGATCGACCTCGGCGAGAGCCGCGTGCAGCTTCTCGTCGGCCTCGCGCCGCTGGCTGACATCGCGAAACACCACCACCGCACCAACAACCATGCCGCGGTCGCGGATCGGGGTCGAGGTGTATTCGACCCAGGCCGGCGAGCCGTCCTTGCGCCAAAATACCTCGCCGTCGACCTGATGAACGGCGCCGTCGCGGAAGGCCGCGTAGATCGGGCAATCGTGGTCGTGATAATGGCTGCCATCGTGATGGGTGTGATGCACGATCGGGTGAATTTCCTTGCCCACCAGTTCCTCGGCAGTCCAGCCCAGCATCCGCTCGGCGGCCGGGTTCACGAAGGTGGTCTTGCCTTCTGCGTTCACGCCGTAGATGCCTTCGCCGGCCGCGCGCAGGATGAGCTGGTTCTCGCGCTCGATGTCCTGAAAGACGCGCTCGACACGCTGCCAGGTCGCAATCCCGCCGCGCATGTGGTCTTCGGCCGCGGCATCGACGTTGCGGCGGCGGCGGGCTTCGAGATCGGTCAGCGTGAGCAGCACCAGCGTGCGGCCGTCATGGGGCAGGAGGCAGCCGGCATATTCGAGTCGGAGATTTTGACCGGTGGCATGGCGCGGGTTGAGCGCCGTGGACCAGTAGGCGCCCTTGTGCAGCACGGCCTGGGTGAACACGGTGAGGGCGGGAAGCTGGCCGGCGTGAAGCGTGCTGGCTTTGGTCTGCCGCAGCAGGGCACGGTCATAGCCAAGCAGGGCGCAGGCGGCTGGATTGGCATCCACGATCTGGTCGCCATAGGGATCGATCAGCAGCGTTGCTTCGACCGAAGATTCGAATGCGGCGACACGCGGATCGAGCACCGGGGCCACATCGTCGCGGGCAGGCATTGGCGTCATTGCCATTGCGAAATCTCGTAATTGAACTACGAATTTTCGTTTATCACGAGTTTTCGTAGCGGCCAAGGGCTACCGAAGTGCTGCGTCGTCAAGGCACTGGCCGGCCGGAAGGCGATGGCATGCTCCTTGCGTAATTCGTCCTGCAAAGTCGCGCAGGAGATCCGATGTCCACCTTCGACAATCCGTTTGATCCCGACCGTAACCTCCGTGGCGGCTGCGAATGCGGCCAGCATCGTTCGGCAACCGAACATGAGCAGGCCTCGCCGGCGCTGCGCTGTGAGCCCGTCGAGAGCGAGGAGAAGCGCTACGAGGGGGTGGTGGCGTCCGCGGTCATGCGCGCGATGTTTCCGCAGGATGCCGCGCGGCGCGCCTTCCTGAAGTCGGTTGGTGCATCGACTGCACTTGCCGCGCTGTCGCAGTTCTTCCCGCTCAAGACTGCAACCGAGGTGTTCGGGGCAACCGGTACGCCGGAGAAGAAGGACCTCAAGGTCGGCTTTATTCCGATCAGCTGTGCGACGCCGATCATCATGGCCGCGCCGCTTGGGTTCTATTCAAAGCATGGCCTCAACGTCGAGGTGGTCAAGACCGCCGGCTGGGCGGTAATCCGCGACAAGACCATCAACAAGGAATATGACGCGGCGCACATGCTGGCGCCGATGCCGCTTGCGATCTCGCTCGGCCTTGGTGCGAACGCCATTCCCTTTGCGGTGCCCGCGATCGAGAACATCAACGGGCAGGGCATCGTGCTGGCGACGAAGCACAAGGACAAGCGCGATCCGAAGGACTGGAAGGGGATGAAATTCGCCATTCCCTTCGACTACTCCATGCACAACTATCTCCTGCGCTACTATCTTGCGGAGCACGGGCTCGATCCCGATACCGACGTGCAGCTGCGCTCGGTGCCGCCGCCGGAGATGGTCGCGAATCTGCGCGCCGACAACATCGACGGGTTCCTTGCGCCCGACAACATCTGCCAGCGCGCGATCTATGACGGCGTCGGCTTCATGCATCTGTTGTCGAAGGAGATCTGGGACGGCCATCCCTGCTGCAGCTTCGCCGCCAGTCGCGAATTCATCACCACCGCGCCGAACAGTTTTGCGGCGCTGACGCGGGCCATCGTCGATGCGACCGCGTATGCATCGAAAGCGGAGAACCGCAAGCAGATCGCCGAGGCAATCGCGCCGGCCAACTATATCAACGCGCCAGTGACGGTCCTGGAGCAGGTCTTGACCGGCACGTACGCCGACGGCCTCGGCGGCGTAAAGACCGATGCCAAGCGCGTCGATTTCGATCCATTTCCCTGGCAGTCTTTTGCGGTGTGGATGCTGACGCAGATGAAGCGCTGGGGCCAGATCAAGGGCGATGTCGACTACAAGGCGGTCGCCGAGCAAGTGTATCTGGCAACCGACACCAGGAAGCTGATGACCGAGATGGGCCTGTCGCCGCCGACCAGCGCCTACAAGTCGTTCGCAGTGATGGGCAAGAATTTCGATCCGACGAAGCCGGACGATTACGTTGCGAGCTTCAAGATCAGGAAGGCGTCGTGAGGGACACCACTCTCTCAAAGCCGTCGTCTCGGCCTAGTGCGCAACGCGCACTAGGCCGGGACGACGCGAGGGGAGGTTTTGCGCAATGACCTCCTCCCTCCGCCTCCGCGCAGGCCTCGTCTCCATCGTGCTGCTGGCCGCCTTCCTCGGCATCTGGCATCTCGCCACGCGGTCGAGCGGCACCGTTGCCGCGATGAGCCCGGAATACGCCAAGCTGATGGGCCTGACCGCGACTCAGGGCAAATCCGCCATGCCCGGCCCGCTCGACGTCGGCGCCAAGCTCTGGGAGCATTTGAGACGGCCGTTCTACGACAACGGGCCGAACGACAAGGGGCTCGGCATCCAGCTCGGCTTTTCCATCGCGCGCGTCGGCACCGGCTATCTTCTGGCCGTGCTGGTTGCGATCCCGCTTGGCTTCCTGATCGGCATGTCGCCGCTGCTGAGCAAGGCGCTTGATCCCTTCATCCAGGTGTTGAAGCCGATCTCGCCGCTGGCCTGGATGCCGCTTGCGCTCTACACCATCAAGGATTCCTCGATCTCCGCGATCTTCGTGATCTTCATCTGTTCGATCTGGCCGATGTTGCTCAACACCGTCTTTGGCGTCGCCAGCGTGCGCAAGGAGTGGATCAATGTCGCGCGCACGCTCGAGGTCGGCACGCTGCGGCGCGCCTTCACCGTGATCCTGCCGGCGGCGGCGCCGACGATTCTGACCGGTATGCGCATCTCGATCGGCATCGCCTGGCTTGTGATCGTCGCCGCCGAAATGCTCGTCGGCGGCACCGGCATCGGCTATTTCGTCTGGAACGAATGGAATAATCTTTCGATCACCAACGTCATCATCGCGATTCTCTTGATCGGAATCGTCGGCATGCTGCTCGACCAGATCCTCGCGCGTTTCACGCGCATGGTCACTTTTCCGGAGTAGGGCCATGACCGACAAGTTCATCTCCATCGAAGGCATCGCAAAGCGCTATCCGGGCGCGGTTGGGGGCACCACGGCCGTGTTCGAGAATCTGTGGCTGTCGATGCCGCGCGGCGAGTTTTGCTGCGTGATCGGTCATTCCGGCTGCGGCAAGACCACCGTGCTCAACATCCTCGCCGGCCTCGATGCGCCGAGCGAGGGTGCCGTGATCGTCGACGGCCAGGCCATTTCCGGCACCAGCCTCGACCGCGCCGTGATCTTCCAGAGCCACGCGCTGTTGCCCTGGCGTACCGTGCTCGGCAACGTCGCCTATGCCGTCACGTCGAAATGGCGCAGCTGGGACCGCGCCAAGGTGAAGGCGCACGCGCAGACGTTCATCGATCTCGTCGGCCTGACGGGTTCGGAGCACAAGCGTCCGTCGGAGCTGTCCGGCGGCATGAAGCAGCGTGTCGGCATTGCGCGTGCGCTCTCGATCACACCAAAGATCATGCTGATGGACGAGCCGTTCTCGGCGCTGGACGCGCTGACGCGCGGCACGCTCCAGGACGAGGTGCGACGGATTTGTCTGGAGACCGGACAGACCGCGTTCATGATCACCCACGACGTGGATGAGGCGATTTACCTGGCCGACAAGATCTTTCTCATGACCAATGGTCCGGGCGCGGTGCTTGCGGAGGTCGTCGAAAATCCGCTGCCGAAGGATCGCGGCCGCACCGATTTGCACCGGCATCCGCTGTACTACGCGCTGCGCAACCACATCGTCGATTTCCTGGTCAGCCGCAGCAAGAATTTTGCGGCCGAGAAGCCCGATCACGATCCGCGCAACGTGCCCGTCGTGCTTATCGGCAAGCCCGGATTGACGGTCGCCGCCAGCGACGAACAACGACAGACCTGGACACCCGGGACCAGTCCCGGGCTGACTGCCTGATTTTGTAGACGCCTGATCTTCGGAAAGCCGCTCCACACTTTTCCGGATCATGCTTTTAGAGGAGACCTGACATGAAACGCGAAGACCTCACCGAAAAGCTGCTCGACATCAAGCGCGAGAAGGGCTGGAGCTGGAAACACATCTGCGAGCAGATCGGAGGCTATTCCGAGGTCCTGATCGTCGGCGCGATCATGGGCCAGATGAAGCTGACCAAGCCGCAGGCCGCGAACGCCGGCGAGCTGTTCGGCCTGTCGAAGGCCGAGACCGCCATGCTCAACGAGGTGCCGATGCGCGGCACCGGCACGCCGATGCCGCCAACAGACCCGCTGATCTACCGTTTCTACGAGATGGTGATGGTCAACGGCCCGGCCTGGAAGGCGCTGATCGAGGAGGAATTCGGCGACGGCATCATGTCGGCGATCGACTTCGACATGGGAATCGAGCGCGTCGCCAACCCGAAGGGCGACCGCGTCAAGATCACCATGAGCGGAAAATTCCTGCCGTACAAATATTACGGCGCCAGCGGCAACGTGCCGGAATACGGCTTTAGGGAGGGCTGACCGCGGTGAATGCGTCGCGCAGTTCCTTGATCCGTGCCATGTCGCGAACATAGGTGAAGGAGCCATTCTCCTTCATCTCGCGCGCGCTCATCAGGAAGGCGGACAATGCGTATCGCGACATCGCGCCGCCGACGCTGATGCGTTTGACACCGGCCGCTGCCAGTTGCGGCAAGGTCAGCGTCGGATCGGCAAAGCCCATGACGAGGTTGAAGGGTTTTTTCAGCGACGCCACCACTGTCTTGATCGTTGCGAGGTCATGGACGCCCGGTGCATAGAGTACGTCGGCGCCGGCGGCCTCGAACGCCTGCAACCGTTTGATGGTGTCGTCGAGGTCGTTGCGCCCGTGCAGAAGATTTTCGGCCCGGGCCGTCAGCGTGAACGGAATGGGCAGGGAGCGCGCCACCTCCACTGCGGCCTGCACCCGCTCCAAGGCCAAGGCGAAATCATAGATCGGACGTTCTTGCTCGCCGGTCGAATCCTCGATGGAGCCGCCGACAGCGCCGGCTTCGGCAGCGTGCCGGATCGCGTCCGCTGCGCGCTTTGGCTCATGCGCGCCGCAGTTTTCGAGATCAACGCTGACCGGGAGTTCGGTTGCGGCGGCAATCACGCGGCAATTGTCGAGGATGGCATCAAGGCTGACCGTCGAACCGCCGAAGGTGTTGGCAAGACCAAGGCTTGTCGTCGCGAGCGCCTCAAAACCCATCGCGGCGAGCAGCTTTGCCGTGCCGGCATCCCACGGGTTGGGAATGATGAACGCGCCTGGCCGCACGTGCAGGGCCCGAAACGCTTTTGCCTTCTCCAATTGGCTCGTCATTGATCGCTCCGTTCATCCTGATCGATGTGGACCAGCCATATGCGCCTTTCCGCCATCCGACAAATTTGTTATTTCTCTTAACATCATCAGCTTTTTGCATGAGATGGCGGCGATGGACAGCGATGCCCTCAATACTTTCCTGGCGGTTCACCGCCGGGGAGGGATCTCGAACGCTGCGAAGTTCCTGCACCGCTCGCAACCGGCGATATCGCGCCGCATTGCGCTGTTGGAGCAGGACCTCGGTGTGCCGCTGTTCGAGCGCGTGGCGGGGCGCACGCTGCTCAGCGATGCGGGACGGGTGCTGATTCCTTACGCAGAGCGCGCCGTCGCTGCCGCGCAGGACGCCGAGCAGGCGATCCGGGCGCTGACCAAACAGAATGCCGGTCCGGTGTCGCTCGCCGTGACCGGCACGCTCGCCGACAGTCGCCTGTCGAAGATCATGACGGGGTTCGCGAAGGAAAATCCCGGCGTCGGGCTCACGCTGCGCACCGCGACCAGCGCGGAGATCAGCGGCCTCATTCGCCGCGGCGAGGCGACGATCGGCCTGCGTTACAACATAGACCGTTCGCGGGACCTCGACTGCAAAGCGGTCATGACCGAGACATTGCAGGTTGTCTGCGCACCTGATCATCCACTCGCCGGCAAGCGCGTAAAGCAGTTCGCCGAGCTCGGCGGCGAGCGCTGGATCGCGTTTCCCGAGGTCCCCGGGCGGCGCGAGATCGCGGCCGCGCACGTCTTTGCGCTGTTTCTGACGCGCGGCCTGGCCGATGTTGAATGGACGGCAGTCGACAGCCTCACTGCCCAGAAGAGACTCGTCGAATCCGGTTTCGGCCTCGCTCTGCTGGCGGAAAGCCATGTGGCAGAGGAGTTGAGCTCTGCCGCCATCGCCTCCATTGCGGTCGACGATCTCGTCGCCAGCCACGACATCGCCGTCGTGACGCGGCGCGGCGGGTTCTTGAGCCTGGCCGCCCGGCATTTGCTGGAGGCCATCCGAAGCAATTATAGCGCAACCGACGCCATCACGATTCGGCAGCCAAAAAAGCGACGACCGGCGCGCAAGACAATTGCACGCCGGCGCGCCAAATAAAGAACAGCGGTTTATTTCCCCGCCTTCACCTCGGCGGCCGCGACCGCGAGCAGCTCGCTCATCTTGGCCCGAATCGCCTGTTCGGTGACGGCGACGTTCTTGGCGGCGAAATCGGCCGTGACCTTGCGCAGGACGTCGCCGTCGCCGGATTCCTCGAAATCGGCTGCGACTACTTCCTTGGCGTAGGCTGCCGCCGCATCGCCCGTGATGCCGAGCTTTTCGGCCGCCCACAGGCCGAGCAGCCGATTGCGGCGGGCTTCGGCCTTGAATTTCTGCTCCTCGTCGAGAGCGAATTTCTTCTCGAAACCTTCCTCGCGCTTGTCGAACGTGCTCATGCCTTGTTCCAACCCTGCTGAATAGACCGAGACGCCTCGTTGCGGCATCCCCCGTGCATGCCTAGATAGGGGGCACGAATCGGCAAAACAACGGGCCGTTAAGCCGCAGGCAAGGCGGTATAAGTTGGCATCGGATGGGCCGGATCGATTGTGCTGGGACAGCCAATCGGATAGGTTGCCTGAAGGCGTGGTTCCTGTTCTGTTTCCATGGGTTCCGGGCTGTTCACGGCAGCTCCGCCGTGGGTCGTAGTTCTCGTAAACCGGAGCACACCAAATACATGGATTTCAACAAAACACGGTACATCCCCATGAGCCGTCGGCGTCGCATTTATGAAGGCAAGGCAAAGGTTCTTTACGAAGGCCCGGAGCCCGGTACCCTGATCCAGCACTTCAAGGACGATGCCACCGCGTTCAACGCGAAAAAGCATCAGGTGATCGAGGGCAAGGGTGTCCTCAACAACCGGATCTCGGAGTACCTGTTTCAGCACCTCAATGACATCGGGGTGCCGACCCACTTCATCCGTCGCCTCAACATGCGCGAACAGCTGATTCGCGAGGTCGAGATCGTGCCGCTCGAAGTGGTGGTACGGAACGTCGCGGCCGGCTCGCTGTCGCAGCGCCTCGGCATCGAGGAGGGCACGCAGTTGCCGCGCTCGATCATCGAATTCTACTACAAGAACGATCAGCTCAACGACCCAATGGTGTCGGAAGAGCACATCACCGCCTTCGGCTGGGCCACGCCGCAGGAGATCGACGACATCATGGCGCTCGCCATCCGCGTCAACGACTTCCTCACCGGTCTCTTCCTCGGCATCGGCATCCGTCTCGTTGATTTCAAGATGGAGTGCGGGCGGCTGTTCGAGAACGAGATGATGCGGATCATCGTCGCCGACGAGATCTCGCCGGACTCCTGCCGCCTCTGGGACATCAAGTCGAACGAGAAGCTCGACAAGGACCGCTTCCGCAGGGATCTCGGCGGGCTGCTGGAGGCCTATACCGAAGTCGCCAAGCGCCTCGGCATTCTGATGGAGAACGAGCGTCCAGCCGGCTCCGGCCCGGTACTGGTGAAGAGCTAAAGGGGATTTCGACGTGAAGGCACGTGTCACCGTTACCTTGAAAACGGGCATCCTCGATCCGCAAGGCAAGGCCATCGAAGGCGCGCTGAAATCGCTCGGCGTCGATGGTGTTGCCAGCGTGCGCCAGGGCAAGGTGTTCGACATCGAGCTTGCCGGCGCCGACAAGGCCAAGGCCGAAGCCGCGCTGAAGGATGCCGCCGATAAGCTCTTGGCGAATACAGTGATCGAGAACTATCGCGTCGAGATCGTCTGAGTCCGCCTCGTAAATCCTCATGGTGAGGAGCGCAGAATGCGCGTCTCGAACCATGCAGGCCCGGCTCTTGCAGCTCGGCCTTCATCCTTCGAGACGCGCGCAGAGAGCGCGCTCCTCAGGACGAGGAGCCGGAGTGGCTAACACGCGCAGTCGGGCGAGGGCCGCCGGCCTTACAGCCATCCAACGCGGCGGAAGCGCCAGTAGAGCGCGGTGCACGAAACCAGCATCAGGCTCAGCACGGCGTAATAGCCGTAGTCCCACTCCAGCTCCGGCATGTGCTTGAAGTTCATGCCGTAGATGCCGGCGAGCGCGGTCGGGATCGCGATGATCGCGAGCCAGGAGGCAAGCTTCTTGGAGACTGCTGTTTCCTGCGCTTGGCCGACCAGCAGGCTCGCTTCGAAGGCGAAGGCCAGCACCTCGCGCATGGAATCGATGCGCTCCTGGATGTTGCGGACGTGGTCGGTGACGTCGCGGAATAGCGTCTGCATTGCCGGGCGCACCATCGACAGTTCGTCGTGCTCCAGCCGGCGGCAGACTTCGACCAGGGGGCCGATCGCGTTCCGCAGCCGCAACAGGTCGCGGCGCAGCATGTAGAGACGTTCGATCTGCGCCTTGGTGATCGCGTGGGCGAGCACGTAGTCCTCGATCCCTTCGACCTCTTCGTGAATGCTTTCGAGCACCGGCGAATAGTTGTCGACGATGAAATCGAGGATGGCATAGAGGATGTAGTCCTCGCCGCGGGCGAGCGCCCGCGGGCAACTCTCGCAGCGCTCGCGTACCGCCGTATAGGAGGTCGAGGCGCCGTGGCGGACCGTCACGAGATAGCCATCGCCGATGAAGATGTGGGTCTCGCCGAAGGCGATCCGCCCCTCGAGCAATTGCGCGGTCCGCGCCACGATGAACAGGGCTTCGCCGTATTGCTCGATCTTCGGCCGCTGATGGGCGTGGTTGGCGTCCTCGATAGCGAGCTCGTGCAGATCGAACTGCTTCTGCACGGCGCCGAGCAGAGCCATGTCGGGCTCATGCAGCCCGATCCAGACCACGTGGCCGGGCTTGGCGCGCCAGCTAGACGCCTCGCTGATGGCGATATTGGCGACGCGCCGTCCGTCGACATAGGCGCCGGCAGCGACGACGCCGTCGGCGGAAACCGGCTCGGCGGCGGATGTGGGCAGCGACGGGACATTCATGGTTTCAATCCCGGCAAATCGTTCGGCCAGATTGCGATGGCCAAATTGCGATAACCATGGCCTGTGCACAAGGCGGCCCGGCGAGGCTAGCACTGGTAAAATCCCCGTCAAATGGTTATGTCTCTTCATGATTTGGCCGCCGTGCCACCCCGATTCCCGATTCCCGCCACTGTCGGAACCCGAGCCATGAAAGCCGCCATTCTCGTTTTTCCCGGAATCAACCGCGAGCGCGACATGGCGCGCGCGCTGAAGCTGATCTCGGGCAGCGAGCCTGCGATGGTGTGGCACGCGGAGACGTCGCTTCCTGCCGGCACCGATCTCGTGGTGGTCCCAGGCGGCTTCTCGTATGGCGACTATCTGCGCTGCGGCGCGATTGCGGCGCGCGCGCCAGTCATGGATGCAGTGCGCGACTATGCGGCCAAGGGCGGCCTCGTGCTCGGCGTCTGCAACGGCTTTCAGATCCTCTGCGAATCCGGCCTTCTGCCGGGCGTGCTGATGCGCAACGCGCAGCTGAAATTCGTCTGCCGCGACGTGCACCTGCGCGTCGAGCGTTCCGACACGCCATTCACCCGCGGCTACAATGCGGGGCAGGTGATCCGCGTCCCCGTCGCCCATGGCGAGGGTAATTACGAGGCAGATGAAGAGACCATCAAACGCCTCGAAGGCGAGGGGCGGGTGCTCTACCGCTACTGCTCGGCCGACGGCGTGGTCGATGAGAACCACAACATCAACGGCGCGGCACATTCGATCGCCGGCCTCGTCAACGACAACGGCAACGTGCTTGGCATGATGCCGCATCCGGAGAACCACGTCGAAGACATCATGGGCTGCACCGACGGCCGCGGCCTGTTCGCCGGCCTGGTCCAGCATCTGGAAAAGGCCGCGTGATCTCGCTCGTCTTGAAGCGGTGTCTCGCCGCGCTCGCGGTGTTCTCATTCGCGACTGCTGTCTCCGCGCAGGATTTTCCCAAGCGTCCGATCACCATGATCGTGCCGTTCGCGGCCGGCGGCACCTCCGATGTCATCGCGCGCACGGTCGCCGAGCAGATGGGCATCGCGCTCGATCAGACCATCGTGATCGAGAACGTCGCCGGCGCCGGCGGCTCGACCGCGCTGGCGCGCGCCTCCCGCGCCGAGCCTGACGGCTACACCATCGCGATCGGCAATGCCGGCACCAATGCCGCGGCCTATACAATCTATCCAAAACTGCCGTTCACGCCGGACTCCTTCCAGCCGATTGCCATGGTGGCGAAGACGTTCGGCATCATCGCCCTGCGCAAGGATTTTCCAGCAAAGGACCTCAAGGAGTTCATCGCCTACGCCAAGGCCAATCCGGGCAAGATCAATCTCGGCCATGCCGGCGTCGGCTCGTCGAATTATTTGATCTGCAAGAGTTTCGTCACGGCCGCCGGAATCGAGGCGACACTGGTGGGCTATCGCGGCGCGGCGCCTGCGCTCACCGACGCGGTCGGCAGCCAGATCGACGGCGTCTGCGATGCGGCCGCGTCCGTCTCGCAGTCGATCAACGAGAAGCTGGTGAGGGGGCTCGTGGTCGGCTCGACCGTGCGGCTCGCCACGCTGCCCGATTTGGCTACGTCCGCCGAAGCGGGCCTGCCCGAATTCGAGGCGCAGGGCTGGAACGGCCTGTTCGCGCCCAAGGGCACGCCGCCGGCGGTTGTCGCCAAGCTGAACGCCGCCGCGCGTACCGCAGTAGAAACCGACGCGGTGAAGAAGCGTTTTGGCGATCTGTCGACGGTCGCGCCCGATGCCGACGAACACACGCCGGAGCTGCTTCAGCAACTTGTGTCGCGCGACGTCGAGAAATACCGGAAAATGCTGGCGGACGACGCCAAGTAATAGCGTTTGGCGCTACCGCAGCTTCAGCCGTTCGGCCGGGACCGTCATGCTATGCGTTTGCCTGGAGTGCCGGCTTCCGCTTCACCCGCTTGATCGTGCCGGAGAAGGTGAACAGGGGCCGGTCGCCGGACATCATCTTGCCGCGCAGGAAGATCAGCGAGCCGCCAGCGCGGGAGACTTCACCCACGCATTCGATCAGCTCACCCTCCCGTGCACCATCGAGGAAGTCGCAGGCGAAATTGGTGGTCACGGCTGGCCCATTCAGCTCATGGGTGGCGATCGCAAACAGCGAGTAGTCGGCGAACGCCATGAAGCATCCGCCATGGACGTTGCCGGAGCCGTTGAGGTGCTTTTTCTCGACCCGGAAAGCGCTGCGGACGCCGCCGTCCTGTTCGATCTTGTGCCAGAACGGACCGATATGGCTCTCGAAACTGTCGCGAATCCAGGTCCGCCAGCCCCGGAATTCCCCATCGGCGGCGATGTGGAGGTCGGGACGGCGGGACGGGGGCGCTTTGGTCAATTCGTGCAAAGAAACGGGCCTTCAATTACAGGTCTTTAGCCCTTAAATCCGATCCGACCGCGCCTTGCAATTCCCGTTCCCGCATCCCCCGGCCGCAAAACGTGGGACAGCGGGAAAATGCGCCATAAAGGGCTTTTCGTGAGCCCCCGATGTTCCTAAGAACGGCCAACCCCGCCGAAAGCCTCGAATCCATGAAGAACGAACCCAAGATCACCCCCGAACTGGTTGCCGTCCACGGGCTCAAGCCCGACGAGTATGAGCGCATCCTGAAGCTGATCGGGCGGGAGCCGACCTTCACCGAGCTCGGCATCTTCTCGGCGATGTGGAACGAGCACTGCTCGTACAAATCCTCGCGCATCCATTTGCGCGGATTGCCGACCAAGGCCCCCTGGGTGATCCAGGGCCCCGGCGAGAACGCCGGCGTGATCGATATTGGCGATGGCCAGGCCGTGGTCTTCAAGATGGAGAGCCACAACCACCCGAGCTATATCGAGCCCTACCAGGGCGCGACCACCGGCGTCGGCGGCATTCTGCGCGACGTCTTCACGATGGGCGCACGGCCCATCGCCTGCCTCAACGCGCTGAGCTTTGGCGCGCCCGAGCATGCCAGGACCCGGCATCTGGTCTCCGGCGTCGTGGCCGGCGTTGGCGGCTACGGCAATTCCTTCGGCGTGCCGACGGTCGGTGGCCAGGTGCGCTTCCACACCCGCTATGACGGCAACATCCTCGTCAATGCGATGGCCGTCGGCCTCGCCGATGCCGACAAGATTTTCTATGCGGCCGCCTCCGGCGTGAACATGCCGATCGTCTATCTCGGCTCCAAGACGGGACGCGACGGCATCCATGGCGCCTCGATGGCTTCGGCCGAATTTGACGACAAGTCCGAGGAGAAGCGTCCCACCGTACAGGTCGGCGATCCCTTCGCCGAGAAGCTGCTGCTCGAGGCTTGCCTCGAGATCATGGACAAGGGCTGCGTCATCGCGATCCAGGACATGGGTGCGGCGGGCCTGACCTGCTCGGCGGTGGAGATGGGCGCCAAGGGCGACCTCGGCGTCGATCTCGATCTCGACGCGGTGCCGACCCGCGAGACCGGCATGAGCGCCTACGAGATGATGCTCTCCGAGAGCCAGGAGCGCATGCTCATGGTGCTCAAGCCTGAGAAGGAGAAGGAAGCCGAGGCGATCTTCAGGAAGTGGGGGCTCGATTTCGCCGTCGTCGGCTACACCACGCCGAGCAAGCGCTTCGTGGTCAAGCATGGCGGTGACGTCATGGCCGACCTGCCGATCAAGGAGCTCGGCGACGAAGCACCGCTTTATGACCGCCCGCATGTCGCCGCCACCGCACTGCCGATCGTGCACGCCCGCGAGGTGTCGGCGCCGATGGGCGTCGGTGCCGCGCTGGAGAAGCTGATCGGCACGCCGGATATGTGCAGCAAGCGCTGGGTCTGGGAGCAGTACGACCACGTCATCCTCGGCAATACCATGCAACGGCCCGGCGGCGATGCCGCCGTCGTGCGCGTGCAGGACGGGCCGAAGGGCCTGGCGCTGACCGTCGACGTCACGCCGCGCTATTGCGAGGCGGATCCCTTCGAGGGTGGCAAGCAGGCGGTGGCGGAAGCCTGGCGGAACATCACCGCGGTCGGCGGCAAGCCGCTCGCGATCACCGACAATCTCAACTTCGGCAATCCGGAGCGGCCCGAGATCATGGGCCAGTTCGTCGGCTGCCTGAAGGGCATTTCGGAGGCCTGCCGCACGCTCGACTTCCCGGTCGTGTCCGGCAACGTCTCGCTCTACAACGAGACCAACGGCCGCGCGATCCTGCCGACGCCCTCGATCGGCGGCGTCGGCCTACTCGACGATTTCACCAAATCGGCTTCGCTGGCCTTCAAGGCCGACGGCGAAGCGATCCTGCTGATCGGCGAAACCCACGGCTGGCTCGGCCAGTCCGTCTATTTGCGCGACATCTGCGGTCGCGAGGAGGGCGCGCCGCCGCCGGTCGATCTCGCCGCCGAGAAGCGCAACGGCGACTGTGTGCGCGGCATGATCCACGCCGGCACCGCGACCGCCGCGCACGACCTCTCCGACGGCGGCCTTCTGGTCGCGCTTGCCGAGATGGCGATGGCAAGCGGCATCGGCGCGAAGCTGCTCGCAGCGCCCGCTGCACTCGTGCCGCACGCCTATTGGTTCGGCGAGGACCAGGCGCGCTATCTCGTCACCGTGCCGGAAGTGGAAGCCGGCCGTGTGCTCGCCAAGATGCGCGGCTGCGAGGTGCCTTGCGTGCGGATCGGCACCACCGGTGGCGACGTGATCGCGATCGCGGGCGAAGCGCCGGTCGCGATCGACACGTTGCGTGCCTCGTTCGAGCGCTGGCTGCCGGAGTATATGAGCGGGAAGGTGGCGTAGGGCCGTTTCCGCATTCTCCGTCATTGCGAGCGCAGCGAAGCAATCCAGACTCTCACCGCGGAGACACTCTGGATTGCTTCGCCGCAAGAGCTCCTCGCAATGACGAGGAGAGACCGTGCCTCACAACACGTGCGACGCCCCAGGAATCTTTCGCAACGCCGCCGTCAGGCCCCAGCTCAGAATCACCGTCAGCACGAACACGGCGGAAGCCTTCGCGATTGCAGGCCAATTGTAGTCGAACAGCCAGTATTGCAGCCACAGCGTGATCGGATAATGCAGCAGGAACATGCCGTAGGCAGCCGCCTGCATCGGATCGAGTAGCCTTGCTGAGCCTGACTGCCTGAACCGCTGGAACAAGGCCAGGATCAGAAACATGATGGCCACGCTGAAGATGGTGACGCAGACGGCGTAAACTCCTTCATACCAGTTCGGCAGTGGCGACGGATTCCCCAGTATTTCTCGCTTGATGAAGATCAGCACCCACAGCAGGCAATACGGAACGATCGCCAAGACCATCCAGTCCCAGCTCACCTTCGCCATCCTGCCGTCAGCCGAGAGCAGTCCGCGATCGATATTCGCAACGCCGATGCCGGCGCCGAAAAAGAAGTAGGTCGCATAGAGCATCACGCGCCCATGCTGGACCGAAAACGGCCCGAACTCGAACCAGTTGCTTGGTCCGAAATACATCAGCCCGGGTACATAGAACGCGGCGCTGACAGCCATCATGACCGCGAAGAATTCCGCGGGTCGGCGCCGCCCGCGCAGCGAGAGGCGGTTGATAGGGTCGAGCAGATCGGGCGACAGCCGGTACAGGAGGCATGCGATCAGGTCGAAGGCGAACAAGACCCAGAGGAACCAGATCGGCCCGCTTGGCCACGGGCCTTTCGTGATCGTAGTCCACCAGAACTGCGAAAATCCGATCTCGGGGTTGAGCCGCAGCGAGATGGCGTAATACGCGAGCGGAATGACCGTGAATGCGCAGATCACGAACGGTATGCCGAGCCGACGGACGCGGTCTGCCAGATAGCTCGCCGGCCCCTTGCGAGCGATTCCCGACCACGCGAACAGCCCCGACAGGAAGAAGAACATCGCCATGAAGAAGCTGTCGGTCGCCAGCACGATCATGTCGAAGCCGACCCAGGAGGTTGGGTCGGTGTGACCGAAATAGGTGTAGGGAATGACGGCGTGATGCAGCAGCACCACCAGCGTCAGGAAGGTGCGGGCGCGGTCGAGCGACAGATTGCGCGCCTTGCTCTTCGGCGCGGCGTGCACGTCTGTGCCGATCGTCGCTGAATGTGAAATCGTCATCTTGGCCGCCCCGGTCGCGCTTCCATCCCGGCCGGACTCTGCCGCTGGGAACCCGATTCAGCAAGACGGGCTTGTGCCACATCGCCGGTGGGCGGACCATCAGGAACCAGTTCCGCGCTGCGTCGTTGGCGTTGACGAAACGGGTGCGCCAACGACGGCGGCCAATGTGTCGGAGCTGGCGATGACAATCCTGAAATGGGCATTGATCTTCCTGCTGATCTCGATCGTGGCCGGTGTGCTCGGCTTCACAGGCATCTCGGCTGCGTCGGCCGATATCGCCCGCTTCCTGTTCTACGCCTTTGTGGTGATCTTCCTGGTGTTGCTGATATTGGGGCTAACGATATTCAGGGCGTAGCCCTACGGCTCCCGCGCGCGGTCGTCGGGCCCGGGCTTGCCGTCTTCGCTGAAGCTTCGCCGGCCCAACACTGAATGCCCGGCGAGGCCTTGGCCGAGCGGAGCCGGGTCCGGGGCATCCACGATCTTCCGTATCCGAAGCACCAAGAGCGTGGATGGCCGGGACATAGGCGATCGTAAGCGACACCGTCCTTTGGACGTCTATGGCCCGGCCAGGACAGGAGAGTTTATCCAACCTCCTCGATCTTCACCTTGTCCGGATAGAAGGCGAGATGCCCGGAAATCTCCGCCATTGCGGGGAAGGGCGTCTCATAGGTCCAGATCGCGTTGTCGAGCGTCTTGCCGTCGGCCTTGATACTGTAATAGCTCGCATCCCCCTTGTAGGGGCAATGCGTGACGCGGTCGGTGCGCTCGAGCAGCGCCATGTTGGCGTCTTCCCGCGGCACATATTGCACCGCCGGATATTTGGCCTCCTTTAGCGTCAGCGCCTTGGTGGTCTCGGCGATCACGATGTCGCCCGCCGTGACGCGGATACGCCGGGCGGTCGGGGTAATGGTGATGGGGTGGTCAGGCCCTGGAAGTTTCATGACTTCACGCCTTTTCGATCAATCTGCCGTGCGCGGCACTTTGTCGTGCCTTTATCCTGGTCGGATCACCGATATAGTGCCTCAAGGCGTGACGTAGAAGGCTGTTCACGCTAAGTTTGGCCCTGCCGGCAAGTTTGGCTTTGCAGATCCGGACCCCGGCAGCGATTCGACGCCGAGGCTAATTTGCAGCCGAGATTAGGAGCAAGACCCGAATGCCAATGGACGCCCACGATATCGAGGCGATGATCAAGGCAGCGATCCCCGATGCCGAGGTGACCATCCGTGACCTCGCCGGCGATGGCGACCACTATGCCGCGACCGTGATCTCGGAATCGTTCCGCGGCAAATCGCGCGTCCAGCAGCACCAGATCGTCTACCAGTCGCTGCGCGGCCAGATGGGCGGCGTGCTGCACGCGCTGGCACTGCAAACCGGGGTTCCTGGCGGACCCGGGGTGCCAGGTACTTAAGATTTGGCGAGTACTTGATCTGACGAGCACCTGACCTGATCGCGAGAGCGGGGGACGACGATGGCTGCGGATAATCCTCGCGGTGCGATGTTTCGCGTCATCGTGCCGAACCAGCACAGCCGCGTCACCAACGCCGAGCTGTTCTTCGACCTCGTCTTCGTCTTCGCCATCACGCAAGTCTCACATACGCTGCTACACCACTTTACGCCGCTCGGCGCGGTACACGTCACGGTGCTGTTTCTGGCCGTGTGGTGGGTGTGGGTCTACACCGCGTGGGTCACCAACTGGCTCAATCCCGAGCTGACGCCGGTCCGCATCCTGCTCTTCCTGATGATGCTGGGCGGCCTCGTGCTGTCGACCACGATCCCGACCGCGTTCGAGGGGCGCGGCCTGTGGTTTGCGATTGCCTACGCGACCATGCAGGTTGGACGTACGGCGTTCTGGCTATTCGCAACCCCGCGCCATCGGCGACAGGTCCGCCATAACGCCATTCGCATCCTGACGTGGCTCTCGATCTCTGCCGTGCTGTGGATCGCAGGCGGTTTTCTCGAGGGCGAGACGCGGCTATGGCTGTGGATCGCGGCGGTCACCTGGGAGTACGTCTCACCGGCGGCACGCTTCTGGGTCCCGAAGCTGGGGTTTTCGTCGATCGAGGCCTGGGCCGTCGAAGGCGGCCACATGGCGGAGCGCTGCTCCCTGTTCGTCATCATCGCGCTCGGCGAGGCCGTCGTCGTCAATGGCGCGACCTTCGCCGAACTGGACTGGACCGCGGACAACATTCTCGCCTTCGTCTCGGCGCTGGTCGGCAGCATCGCGATGTGGTGGATCTACTTCCACAAGGGCGCGGAGGCCGGCGCTGAGAGGATCTCGAAGACCGCCGAATCCGGCCGCCTGGCGCGGCTCGCCTATACCTATCTGCACATGCCGATCGTCGCCGGCATCATCCTGGCCGCGGTCTCGGACGAACTGGTGCTGAAGCATCCGGGCGGCCATTCCGACATCCGCACCATCGTGAGCACGGTCGGCGGGCCGCTGGTATTCCTGACCGGCACCATACTGTTCAAGCACGCGATCCGCGGCTTCCTCCAGCTCTCGCACGGCATCGGCATCATCCTGCTTCTGGCGCTGAGCTGGTTTGCGGCCGATCTCTCGCCGCTATGGCTGTCGGCCGTGACAACGGTGATCATGATCGTGGTCGCGGTGTGGGAGTCGGTGTCGCTGGGGGCGAAGCCGGAGCAGGCCGCCGAACATTGAAACGCCGGCCCGTGGCTGGCGGAAATTTGCTCAGCGACATGCGCCGAAGCGCTTACTCAGCAGCCTCCAGGGCGTGCACCGAAAACATCTTCGCAGAATCCGTCCAGGTCTCGCGCACGCGCCAGCCGGCTCCTTGCGCCAGCGCAGCAAAACGCTCGAGGCTGTATTTGTAGCTATTCTCGGTATGGATGCTCTCACCCGCCCGGAATGAGAAGCTCGTGCCGAGCATGCGCACGGTCTGGCTTTTCTTGCTGATCAGATGCATCTCTATTCGATGCCGCTCGCGGTTATAGATCGCGCGATGGGTGAAGGCGGAGAGGTCGAAGTTGCCGCCGAGCTCGCGGTTGATGCGCACCAGCACATTGAGGTTGAAGCGCGCGGTGATACCGGCGGCGTCGTTGTAGGCGTCGTGCAGCACGCGCTCCTCTTTCTCCAGGTCGGCGCCGATGATCATCTGCGCGCCCCGGCCGAGAATCGTGCGGGCGCTCTTCAGGAAGGCCTGGGCCTCCTGCGGCTCGAAATTGCCGATGGTCGAGCCGGGGAAGAAGCCGACCTTTGGCATCGACGCGACCGCCTTGGGCAACTCGAACGGCGTGGTGAAATCGGCTGCCACCGGATGAATGCCGAGCGAGAGGAAGTCCCGCTTCAGGCCGTTCGCCTGGGCCTTCAGGAAATCGCCCGAGATGTCCACGGGCACATAGGCTGCGAACTTGCAGTGGTTGAGCAGCAGACGAACCTTTGTCGTGGCGCCGGCGCCGAACTCGACCAGCGCTGCGTGCCCCGGAATGATCTTCGTGATCTCGCTGCCGCGCTCCCTCAGGATCGCGAGCTCCGTGCGCGTCGGATAATATTCCGGCAGGCGCGTAATCGCCTCGAACAATTCCGATCCGGTCGCGTCGTAGAAATATTTCGGCGACAGCTTTTTCGGCTGCCGCGACAAATCCTCGATGGCTTCGCGGGCGAATGCGGTCGTTTGCTTGTCGGGAAGATGGGCTTCGGCCAAAGCGCTGCCATGCACATTCATGATACTCTCCTGAACGCGCTGTCCGGCGCGCGGTTGTCGTCGGATGAGAATTAGTCGTAATCGGCGAGCCGCAATCCCGTGAATTGCCAGCGATGATGCGGATAGAAGAAGTTGCGATAGGTGACGCGGCTGTGACCGTCAGGCGTTGCCAGCGAGGAGCCGCGCAGCACCAGCTGGTTGATCATGAACTTGCCATTGTACTCGCCGAGCGCGCCTTCGATGGCGCGGTAACCGGGATAGGGTGAGTAGGAGGAGCGCGTCCATTGCCAGACGATGCCGAAGGCGTCGTTCAGCGCGCCCGCGCGTGCCGCGACCTCCCATTCCATCTCGGTCGGCAAATGCTTGCCGGCCCAGCGCGCGAAGGCGTCGGCTTCGTAATAGCTGACATGGCAGACGGGCGCCTCGGGATCGACCGGCTTGAGGCCGGCGAGCGTCATGACGTGCCACCCGCCGTCGATCTCGCGCCAATGACCCGGGGCCTCCCAGCCTTCGCTGTTCACGGCAGCAAAACCGTCCATCAGCCAGAGAGTTGCCGTCCGATAGCCGCCGTCGCGTATGAACGCGAGCCATTCGGCATTGGTGACGAGATTGCGCGAGATCCTGACCGGGCCAACCAGGGCACGATGTGCCGGCTTCTCATTGTCGAAATGAAAGCTGTCGTCGACATGGCCGACGGTATGGATGCCTTCGTTCAGCGTCAGCCAATCCCCGCCGGCCCGCGTCATCGCCGGGAAACGCCAGTCCGGATCGTAGGCCGGCGGGATCGGGTTCTGGGCGAAGGCGTGCAGGATGTCGGTGAACATCAATTCCTGGTGTTGCTGTTCGTGGTTGAGCCCGACCTCGATCAGCGGCGCGATGTCCTGAAGCTTGTCCTCGCCGACCTTGCGAAAGAATTTCACGGCCGCCGCGTCGACATGTCTGCGATAGGCGCCGACCTGATCGGCGCTTGGCCGCGTGATGTCGCCGCGGCGATGCCGGGCGTGACGGGGGCCTGCGCTGACGTAATAGGAATTGAACAGGAACGCGAAATCGGGATGGAAGGGTCGGTAGTCCGGACAGTGCTCCCCGAGCACGAATTGCTCCCAGAACCAGGTCGTGTGGGCGCGGTGCCATTTTGTCGGGCTCGCATCCGGCATGGACTGGATCTGCTGGTCCTCGGGCGATAGCGGCGCAGCCCGGCGTTCGGTCTCGTTGCGGACGGTGAGAAACGCGTCCTCCAAGGACTGGGCGAGGCTGCCCGGAGCGGACACCTCTGACGAAAGCGCGGGGGCGGCCGTAGCGGAGGCTTGTTTCGTCACGTTTTTCTCCAGACAGGACAAGAGAACGTTGTTGGCGTTGCCCGGTTCCAAAACCAAGGTTCGTCCTAGATAGGGGCTCCGTTACGGTATGAAAGTCCTCCTCGGTAATGATATTAGCGTCATCAGCCCATGCCGCGGGCCGGGTTTCGGATCGGCCGTCCGACCCCCGTCGCCGCCATTTTACTTTGGATGCACAACGGTTTGGGCTACATATATAGGCAGGTATCGGGTTAAATTGGCTGAGCCGGCCCGAGTTGATCGTTAAGGGCTCCGCCCCGGAAGGACATGGATATGAGCATCGAGGAATTCATCGGCAACGAAGTTAAGTCGAACGACGTGGTTCTGTTCATGAAGGGCACGCCGCAATTTCCGCAGTGCGGCTTCTCCGGCCAGGTCGTCCAGATCCTCGACCATCTCGGCGTCGGCTATAAGGGCCTCAACGTCCTCGAATCGGCCGAACTGCGCAACGGCATCAAGACCTTCTCGAACTGGCCGACGATTCCTCAGCTCTACGTAAAGGGCGAGTTCGTCGGTGGCTGCGACATCATCCGCGAGATGTTCCAGGCCGGCGAATTGCAGCAGCTCTTCTCCGAGAAGGGCGTTGCGGTCAACGCTGCGGCCTGACGCTTGACCACGCTGACGCGCCGGATCGACGGCGCCCAGCTCGAGGTCATCGTTGCTGACATCACCACGCTCGGCGTTGACGCCATCGTCAACGCGGCCAACACGTCGCTCCTTGGCGGGGGCGGCGTGGACGGCGCCATCCATCGGGCGGCCGGGCCCGAACTGGTCGCCGAGTGCCGCACGCTGCATGGCTGCAAAACCGGCGACGCCAAGATCACCAAAGGCTATCGGCTCAAGGCTGCGCATGTGATCCACACTGTCGGGCCGGTCTGGAATGGCGGCGCGCACGGCGAGGACGATCTGCTCGCCTCCTGCTATCGCCGCGCGATGGAGCTGTGCCGGGAGCATAAGCTGACCTCTGTGGCATTCCCCGCGATCTCGACCGGCGTCTATCGCTTTCCCGTCGAGCGGGCCGCCGAGATCGCTGTCCGCACGACAATCGAAATGCTGCCCCTGGCACCGTCCGTTGCCCGCGTGGTGTTCTGCTGCTTCTCGGAGCCGAGCGCCAAGCTCCACGCCGAGGCGCTTAGGCGGCACAGCGGCCCTTGTGCCGATTGACGCTGTCAGTACACTCCGCCGGACCATGTTCCGGGGAGGGGATATGATTTCACATGTTGGACTGCGTGCGCTCGTCTGTGGCGCGCTGGTGTCGTTTGGCGCGACGTCGTTCGCGAACGCGGAAGGGACTTACGAGGTCCCGGCAGGCGCGCATTTCAACCAGGATAAGCTCGCCAAGGTCAGCGAGTTCTTCAAGAACGAGGTCGCGGCAGGCAAGATTGCCGGTGCAACCGTGCTGATCAAGCAGCACGGCAAGCCGGTCTATCGCGAAGCCTTCGGCGTGCAGGACGTGGTCAGCAAGGCGCCGATTACGGACAAGACGATCTTCCGCCTGTTCTCGATGAGCAAGGCGATCACTTCCGTCGTTGCAGTGCAGTTGATCGAGGACGGCAAGATCAACCTCGACGATCCCATCTCGAAATACATTCCCTCCTTCGCCAATGTGAAGGTCGGCGTCGAGAAGAAGGCCGAGGACGGTACCAGGTCGCTCGAGCTCGTGCCACCGAGCCGGCCGATGACGGTGCACGACTTGATGACGCACACCTCGGGCGTCACCTATGGCTTCTATGGCGACAGCCTGGTCCGCAAGGCCTATCGCGACGCCAACATCTATGCCGGCGATTTCGACCTCGCCGAGTTTGCCGAGCGAATCGCAAAACTGCCGCTGCACAACCAGCCGGGCGCGCTGTGGCAATACGGGCATTCCACCGACATCCTGGCGCGCGTCATGGAGGTCGCGGCCGGCAAGCCGCTGCTGGAGATCGAGCGGGAGAAGCTGCTTGGCCCGCTCGGCATGGTCGACACCGGCTTCTTCGTCACCGATCCCGAGAAGCAGAAGCTGCTGGCCCAGCCGGTGCCGAACGACAGTGATTTCCGGGTCGGTCGCATCAACGATCCAACCGTCGCCAAGAAGATCCAGTTCGCGAGCGGCGGCATGGTTACGACCATGGCCGATTATGAGCGCTTTGCGCAGATGCTGCTCAACGGCGGCAGCCTCGACGGCAAGACCATCCTTAAGCCCGCGACCTTCAAGCTGATGGTGACCGACCAGGTCGACTCGAACTCCGGCGTCGATCGCGACTATTTCTATTTCCCCGGCGACGGTTTCGGCTTTGGCCTCGGCCTTGCGGTTCGCACCGATCCCGGCAATGCCAAGCCGCCGCCGCCCGGCGATCTCGGCGAATTGAAATGGGACGGCGCCTCCGGCTGCTATTTCGTGATCGACCCCAAGCAGGACATGTTCTTCGTCCTGTTGGAGCAGACCCCGACCGAGCGCCAGCGGGTGCAGCGGACATTGAAACAGTTGGTCTATGACGCCATGGAGAATTGACATGCGCGGGCGCCGCGCGCTGATAGCGGCGCTGGTTCTCCTGTTCGGTACAATCGGTGCACAGGCAGGCTCCGAGGGGCGTGTCGCCCACAATTTCTCGCCCGAGGGACTGGCAAAAGTCTCCGACTACATCAGGAACGAGATCGCGACCGGCAAGATTCCCGGTGCCATCCTGCTGCTTCAACAGCACGGCAAGCCGATCTACTACCAGAATTTCGGGGTCCGCGATGTCGCGACCGAGATTTCAATGAGCGCGGACACAATCTTCCGGCTCTATTCGATGTCGAAGCCGATCACCTCCGTGATGGCGATGATGCTGGTCGAGGAGGGCAAGCTCGCGCTCGATGATCCCGTCTCGAAATTCATTCCTGCTTTTGCCGGAATGAAGGTCGGCGTCGAAAAGAAGGCCGAGGACGGCAAGGTCGCGCTGGCGCTGGAGCCGCTCGATCGTCCGGTAACAATCAAGGACCTGCTGCGGCACACCTCTGGACTGCCTTACGGCTATTACGGTGGCGGAATGGTCCGCGAGCTTTATGCTGATGCCAACCTCTTCAACAGCGATCTGACCAACGCCGATTTTGCCGCCAAGATCGCCACGCTGCCGCTGGCCGAACAGCCGGCCACGGTGTGGGACTACGGCTTTTCCACCGACGTGCTCGGCCGCGTCATCGAGGTGGTCTCCGGAAAGACGCTGCTCCAGTTCGAAAAGGAACGGCTGCTCGATCCGCTCGGCATGACCGAGACCGCATTCTACGTTGCTGATCCCGCCAAATTTCCCCGCATTGCCGAGCCGATGCCGGAGGACCGCAACATCAATCCGACGACACAGCTCCGCGATCCGAGGCGGCCGCTGAAATGGGAATCGGGCGGCGGCGGCCTGGTCGGCACGATCGGCGATTACGCCCGCTTCGCGCAGATGCTGCTCAATGGCGGCACTTATGAAGGCCGGCGCTATCTCAAGTCCGAGACCATTGCGCTGATGGCCTCGGATCATATCGGGCCCGAGACCAAGATCGCGCGCGATCGGAACTATTATCCGGGCGGGACGTCCGGTTTCGGCCTTGGCTTCGCCGTGCGCACCTCGGTGCCGCCGGGCACCTCATGGCCGCTCGGCGAGTATCGTTGGGACGGCGTCGGTGGCACCTTCTTCTTCATCGATCCCGAGGACGATCTGTTCGGGATCTTCATGGTGCAGACCCCGATGCAGCGCGGCCGGATTCAACTGGCGCTGAAGACGCTGATCTATCAGGCGATGGGGCGCTGAGCTCGACGGTTACGCCGCTTTCGTAGCCCGGATGGAGCGAAAGCGAAATCCGGGAATCCATCCGCTCGGCGAGAATCCCGGATTGTGCTGCAGCGTAATCCGGGCTACGGGATTCAGGCCCCGCGCATGATCTCTCTGATGTGGCCGATCGTCTCCTCGATCTGGCTCGCATTGACATCGAGATGCGTGCAGGCGCGGATGCGGCCGTCCATCATCGCGAGCGTCACGCCGCGCTGGCGGAGCGCGGCGACCATCTTGTCGCCGGGAATGCCGGCGCCGTCGGGCTTGAAGAACACGAGATTGGTCTCGGGCTCCTGCACCTCCACGCCCGCGATCTGCGACAGCCCGCGCGCCAGGGCGCGCGCGTTGGCGTGGTCGTCGGCGAGACGGTCGACGTGGTGGTCGAGCGCGTAGATACAGGCGGCCGCGCAGATTCCGGCCTGCCGCATCGAGCCGCCGAGGCGCTGCTTCCATTGCCAGACCGCATCGATGAACGCGCGCGATCCCGCGAGCACGCCGCCGATCGGTGCGCCCAGACCCTTCGAGAAGTCGATCCACGCCGAATCCCAGCCCGTGGTCATGTCGCGCGGAGAGATGCCGGTTGCCACCGTGGCGTTGAGCAGGCGCGCGCCGTCCATGTGGGTGACGAGGCCGTGTTGCTTCGCGATCGCGACGATCTCGTCCAGCGCGGCTTTCTTCCAGATCGTGCCGCCACCGATATTGGCGGTCTGCTCGACGCTGACGACCGTCTGCGGCGGCTGGTAGCGGGTGCGCGGGTGCAGCGCCTTGCGCAGGGTTTCCGGCGTGAACTGGCCGTCGGGTCCCTTCAATTGCGTGACCTGGAAGCCGCCGATCGCGGCATGCGCGCCGCCCTCGCGCGCGATGATGTGCGCGCTCTCATGGGCGAGGATCTCGTCGCCGGGACGGCAATGCACCAGCGTAGCCGTGACGTTGCACATCGTGCCGGACGGCATGTACACGGCGGCCTCCTTGCCGAGCAGATCCGCAACGCGCGCGCACAGCGCATTCACCGTCGGATCGTCTCCGACCTGCTCGTCGCCGACCTCGGCGCGCGCCATCGCCTCGCGCATCGCGGGCGTCGGCTTCGTCTGCGTGTCCGAAAGCAAATTGATGCGCACCGGCGGCGCCTTGGGATCGATCGGGGGAGGGGTGTAGAACATGGCTGATCTCGTCATCTAGTCGAACAACGATCACCGGTCCTCAGTCATGACGCGCTGGGCAACGCGTTGCCGCGCGGTGGCGAGGATGTCGTCCGGAGTGTCCGAAGTGAAGTTGTTGCAGTTGGGCAGCGCGAACAGTTCTTGATGTCGGCGGACCTGCTCGTCACGGGGCAGGACGGCCCATACCTTTCGCTCCGCCTCGGTCGGTGTTGCCGACGGTTCAATGTTGGCGAGTTGGTCAGTCGTCTGAGGCATTGAGACTGGCCATACCACAACAAAAAGGCCCCGGAAACCGGGGCCTTTGAGTGTTGATCTGCCGATTATCAGCGCGAATAGAATTCGACGACCAGATGCGGCTCCATCTGCACCGGGAACGGCACGTCGGAGAGGCCGGGGATGCGGATGTATTTCGCGGTCATCTTGCCGTGGTCGACTTCGAGATAGTCGGGAGTGTCGCGCTCGGCGAGCTGGCTGGCTTCGAGCACGTGGGCGAGCTGCTTGGAGGCTTCCTTGACCTCGATCACGTCGCCGATCTTGAGCTGGTAGCTCGAGATGTTGACCTTGCGGCCGTTCACCTTGATGTGGCCGTGGTTGATGAATTGGCGTGCGGCGAAGATCGTAGAGACGAACTTGGCACGGTACACGACCGCGTCGAGACGACGCTCCAGAAGCCCGATCAGGTTCTCGCCGGTGTCGCCCTTGAGGCGGCTCGCCTCGACATAGATGCCGTGGAACTGACGCTCGCTGATGTTGGCGTAATAGCCCTTCAGCTTCTGCTTGGCGCGCAGCTGCACGCCGAAATCGGAGAGCTTGCCCTTGCGGCGCTGGCCGTGCTGGCCGGGGCCATACTCGCGGCGATTGACGGGGCTCTTCGGGCGGCCCCAGATGTTCTGGCCCATACGGCGATCGATCTTGTACTTCGCCTCACTGCGCTTAGTCATCGCGTCCTCTGTCGGTTCATGGTTTGAGGAAACGCGCCCTCCTGTGTGACGGGCTATCGCCCGGCACCGACAGGTCCGATCCCCAAAGCTGGAAGGGACAGGACCACGGGTCGCGAAACGCTTCGCGGGCCGAAATCGGCCCGCGAGCAGGCGGCTTTTAGGAGAGTTTGGGGCGTGCTGTCAATGCGAATAGCCCGGAATGAATTACGTCCTGACCGCCCGGATCGGCTTCGGTCCGGCCGCGCGCAATTCGGTAGCGATTTCAGTGTTCAGCACCTGTTCCAGCCGGGTCAGGACCCGGGCGATCGGGGCGGCATCGGTGACCCGATGGTCCCAGCGGATCACGACATGGATGGTCTGGTCCGGCGCCACCACTCCGTAGCTGACGATGAAAGGGCCCGGCGTGATAGCCTGGAGCTCGCCGCCGCCATAGGCGGCCACCGAGGTCACCGAGAAGCTGCCGAACCAATTGCCCCGCTGCCGGCCGAAATTCAGGCCGATCGCCCAGGACAGGCGCCGGAGCGCCAGCGGCAGCCGGGTCGCCCGCATGATCTTGCGAAACATGGGGACGTCCTCGATCGGCGCCGTCTTGGCGTGCCGGATCAGGGCGTCGACCTCAGCCAGGGGCAGGGCCTCCGGGGCCGCGATTCGCTGCGGCAGCACGCATTCCTCGCCGTCCTCGATCCGGGCGATGGCTATCGACGCCACACTCCTTGGAAGCTCGTAGAGCATCGGCCACGGCCACTTAGCGTAGACCGTGCGCAGGATCGGCTCATCCCTGGCAACCAGGGCGAAAGCCTTGACGAACATCGCGGCCCAGCCCGCGGGTGCGGCCGCGCCAGCGCGGGCCTCAAGCAGGGGGCGGACATGGAGCGGGCGGGACAGCGAGACGAAAGGCACGCCCATCGAAGCGCGCATGAGGTCGACGATCAGGCGGCGCGGCAGCGAAATGTTCTTCGGTTGACCGCGCATCGTTCTCCGGTTCCTGCGGGATTAAAATATGTGCAGCGAGTGGGCTTCTCCGCTCGCCGCCTGCTCTAGCATGAACCAACCGGCTTGGGGCCAGTCGGTTCGCCGCATCATCAGGGCGCTGGCGTCGCTAAGGCTGGGTCTTGTCAAAGATAGATGATTTTCAATGGCTTATCGCCATGGATCTTGGCGTCATGAACTCCCTGGAACGGCCGACCCTGGCAGCGCCGCGGTTCCCGGCAAGGCTGGCCGCAACTGCTTAGCGCTTGATCCCCTCGAACGCCGCCAGGATGCCGCGCTGGAAGAGCGACCAGTCGAAGCCGAGCGCGATCGCGCGGTAGCCGTGGTCGACCAGGGCGTTGGCCTGCTCGGCGGTGCGCGCCACGCCGCCTATCGGCACGCCGCTCTTGAGGATGCCGGCTTCGGCGCGGGCGATCAGCTCCAGGAGCTCCGGATCGTCCATCTGGCCGCGCTTGTCGATGGAGGTGGCGAGATCGCCGGCGCCGATCACCGCGACGTCGATCCCGGGCGTGGCCATGATCTCGTCGATGCGGTTGACGGCATCGACATGCTCGATGGTGATCATGCAGATCATCTCGTCGTCGGCGCCGGCCATGTAGTCGGGCATCGACTGTCCCCAGCGGAACGGCGCGTGGAAAGGCCCCCAGAGGCGGTCACCCCGCGGCGGATAACGCACGCTGCGCACCGCCTTCTCGGCCTCGGCGCGATTGGTGATCATCGGAAAGTTGATGCCGAAGGCGCCGATGTCCATTGGGGCCTTAGCAAGCCAAGGCTCGTTCGTCGCGATCCGCACTAGCGGCGTGCAGGGCGTGCCCGTCGTCGCCGCGATCATCGCGTGCGCTTCGGTCAGGCCGATCGGCCCATGCTCGAGATCGACGATGATCCAGTCGAGCGAGCGCGCCATGATCTGCACGGTCTGCACGCTCGGGATGGTCGCGATCGCGCCGAAGGCAGGGCGGCCCTCGCGCCACAATTGGCGCAGACGGTTGAGCGGCGTAGTCGGAGCCGACATGGGAGAAACCTGCGAGCAGATGACGATGGCAGAGCCTAGCAGCGCGCCGCCGGCGCGCAAAGTCAGGCCGGCACGCGGCCGCCGAAGAATGGCGTCAGGGCTGTGCCGAGACCATGCACGCGGTTCGAGGTGAAGATCATCTCGGCGCCGGACTGCACGATGCCGCCGATGTGCGAGCCGAGCAGGTCCGAGACACGGCGGGCGATCGCAGGTGCCGGATCGATCCAGTCGACCGGCCAGGGCGCAAGCCGCTTCAAGCGCTCGAGCAGCAGCGGGTAATGCGTGCAGGCGAGCACCACCGTATCCGTGCGCGCGCCGGCGTCGGCGGGATTGCCGACGAAGCAGGGGGAGAGCTCGGCGAGAATGGCGCCGTCGCTGATCGTATCGCCGCCGAGCGCGCGTTCTGCGAGCGAGGCGAGCTCGGGCGAGCCCACCAGCGTCACCTCGCAACCCTGGGCGAAGTCGCGGATCAGCGCGCGGGTGTACTCGCGCTTCACCGTGCCCTTGGTGCCGAGCACCGAGACGCGGCGGCTCTTCGATTGGGCGCAGGCCGGCTTGATCGCTGGCACCGTGCCGACGAAGGGCACGGAATAGGCGCCACGCAGGTGCGATAGGACCAGGGTGGAGGCTGTGTTGCAGGCGATGACGACGAGGTCAGGATCATGTGTGCCGATCAGTTCGCCCATCAGCGGCACCACGCGGGCGATGATCTCGTCCTCGCTGTGGTGGCCGTAGGGAAAGAAGGCGTCGTCGGCCACGTAAACGTAGTGCGCATCCGGGCGCGCGGCCACGACCTCACGCAGCACCGTGAGCCCGCCAAGACCGGAATCGAACACCAGGATCGTCGGAGAATTGGTCACGTGATTACCCTACCCCGTCATGGTTACCATTCGGTTTTTGGGGCGGTTTTGCGGCGAATCTTCCTTTTACCGGTCGATCCATACCGTCAGCGGCTATGTGATCGTGCGGCTCAGCGCCACCGGCCTGATCTGGGAGGTCATCAACCCGACGCCGGCGCTGCTGCTGAGACCTCAAGCCGGCAGAAGCGGGCAGGGGCGCCGCTCTGCGCTGCGTCTGGGCACGGCGAAAGTTGACGGCCTTTGCCAAGCCGTAGAAACCATGCGGTGTTTCGCCCGACAGGCAAATGTCGCAGGAGGCGCCATGCTCACCGTCCATCATCTCGGCAAATCGCAATCCGAGCGCATCGTCTGGCTCTGCGAGGAGCTCGACATTCCCTATGAGCTGAAGCGCTATACGCGCGATCCCGTGACCATGCTGGCGCCGGCCGAGTACAAGGCGCTACATCCGATCGGGGCGGCACCGGTCATTGCCGACGGCGATCTCATGCTCGCCGAATCCGGCGCCATCGTCGACTACATCATTGCCAAATACGGCAACGGCCGCCTCGTGAAGCGCCCGGATGATTCCGACTTCGCGCAGTTCCTGTACTGGTTTCACTTCGCCAACGGCACGCTGCAAGCCGGTATGGGCCGGCTGATGCTTCTGAACCGGCTCAAGCTCGCCGAGAACAATCCGATGCTGCTTGCGATCAAGGCGCGCGTCGATCGGGCCTTCGATCTCGTCGATGCCAGGGTGGGCGCCGCCGAATATCTGGCCGGCAGCGGCTTCACCACCGCCGACATCATGATGGGCTTCTCGCTCACCACGATGCGCTACTTCCAGGCCTACGATCTCGTGCGATGTCCGAACGTGGTCAAATATCTCGGCCGCATCGGCGCCCGTCCTGCCTACCGGCGCGCGATGGAGAAGGGCGATCCTGGCATGGCGCTGCTGCTGAGCTGAGCGGCGACGCCGGGTCGCTCGCGCCGATCATGCGATCCTGTTCGTGGTCGCGGCTCGTTCAGCTGTCAGTTGGTCCTGCAAACGCTGGATGTTTTGCAGCAGGCGCTGGCTGGTGAGGACCAGGAAGTAATAGCCGAATTGCGGGTCCTGGAAGTAGATCTCGAGCAGCCGATCATAGGTGATCGTCAAGACCTGACCGTCTTCGATGCACTCGACCGTTCCGGTTCGCCGGTTATCCGGCGTGAGGAAGCCGAGTTCTCCCATGAGAGTTCCCGGCAAAATCTCGATGTTGATTTCCTTGACGAGGAACTTGCCGGTAACCGTGAGGAACATTTCATTCGCCGGATCGCGCATCTTGAACAGCGTGTCGCCACGGCGATATTTGCGTTCGGTCATGAACGGCTTGAGCCACTCGATCGACATGTCGCCTTCGGCGGCATGGCGCGCCTTCTTGACGAGCTTGAGCATTTGCCGCAGGCGCAAGGCGTTGATCGGAAGCAATAAGAGATACAGCAGGAACGTCGAGACATTCGCGGAGAGCGCGCCGAAAAGGGCGAAGAACGCGCAGCCGATCATGTTGGCGACGCGCAGCGGCACCATCGTCCGCATCAGCAGGGTGGCGACGAAGAAGCCGGCGCCAACCGCGGCGAACAGATTGGCAAACGTGATGTTGTGGACCACGATCTCCAGTATCCGATTGAACAGCGCGTCATAGGTGATGTTGTCGGGATCGAGGCCCATCTGGACGAAAATCTTCGCGATCCTGAGATTGTCCGCCGCCGCATTGAGAATGCGGTCGAGGATCGACGAAATGTCTGCGCTGCCGGACGGCATCATAATGTCCTCTGCGTAAGACCGCCGGTCTTCGTCGCTGTCCCGAAGAGGGATAATCGAAATCGGATGACGGGCGTTTGACCAGCATTTCCGGCGGTCCGGCAATTCTATCCCGAACGATGGATTCGGCAATTGGCCGCCTGTCGCACGCGGGACCCGCTTCGTGCGTTTTCGACACCCGGAAGGCACGAAGGGGGCTTTGTCGGGGCCGTCGGCGTGGCCGGAGAGGCGGAGACCGGCCGGCCGCTTTACGGCTTGGCGGCGGGCTGGATGATCTGCTGCTCGATCAGGGCCAAATGCCCCGGCAGCGAGCCGGCGCGCAGCATCATGGCGACGCTGTTGGCCTCTTGCAGGGTGAAATTGCCGGAGATCTGTCCCGAGCCGCCAGTGATGGGCTCGCGGATCACGGGGGCCGAGATTACCTTGTCGTCGAGCACGATCGCAAAGGGTTTTCCGATATTCTCTTCCGTGACGTGGGCAAAGCGGTGGGTGCCGCGCCCGTTGAAGCGGAACGAGGCGATCGGATCCTGCGTGCCGCTCGCATAGCCGGGGCCGGCGTAGCTGATGTCGTCGCCCTCAAGCGCGCTTTCCTTGCCGACCAGGTAGGGGCGCTTGTCCTTGAAGCCGAACAGGACTTCCGCCCCCGCGGGAGGCGTGCTTTGCTGCGCTTGTTCCGCTGGCATCGAAATGTCGATCAGACGGAAGCTGACCCGGACCTTCTTGGCAAAGACCGCGGTCACGCGTTCCGGCTCCATCACGCCCGGCAGGAAGATGCGGATGCGGTCCGGCCCGTCCTGTTGGACGCTGGCGAGCTTGATGCCGATGTCCTTGAGGCGCTGCTCGATCATGGCGATGGTATCTTCAACGAGATCGCGCAGGCTGGCGGCGAGTGCAGCATCGGTGGGCGTGAGTCTGGTCAGGCCGTCGCCGCCATCGGCCACGGAGAGCGCATGCGCGGGCAAATTCTCCGCGGCTGACGCGAGCTTGCGCACGAGTTGCTCCCGCCCCTTGGCATCCGCGATCTTTACCTCGACGCTTCCTTCGCGAATTGCAAGGCCGGAGAACGCAATGCGGCTCTCACGGAGGTTCTTGTAGGCGTCGTCGCGCAATTCGGTGACTACAGACTCGCGCAAGGCGTCGGCGTCGACCTTGTAGACGATGCGCGAGCCGCCCAGCTTCTCCATCATGTTGCCGATGAAAGCGGAGACCCTCGCGCGCATCTTGTCGAGCTGCGTCTCCTCGGCGACCGCGGCGCAGGGCAGGGCGATCGCCGCTGCGATCGAAAGCGCAACAATGAGCGGTCTGGCTCGCTGGCGCAGCGGCTTGGTCATGGTGTCCTCGCGTGTGTGGCGGCATGGCGACTTTCGGCGGGCCTGCCACCAGTCCTTGGTCCTTGCATCGCGCCAAGAGGTTCACTCCATTCGAAAGCTTCGTCATAAACACGCGTTATTTCAGTGGCTTGTTGGCGTAACCGGGATACAAATTTGCGTAACCGGGATACGCGTGGTAAGCTCGCTGAAGGAGCAGCTATCGTGGTCCCAGCAAAAAAGCGTGTGCGCAAATACCGAAGTGAGGGCGGTGCTGCAGATCTGGTGCGGGTCGAGGTCCTCATTCCGCCGGACGCCCGGAGCGAGGTTTTGGCGATTGCCTCGCGCATGCGGGCGGAACATCGCCGCGCTAAGGAGCTCCAGTCACTCCTCGACAATGCGCTCCGCCTCTACGGACCGCGCATTCTCGACAATGTCGATCTCGATCGTCTGCCCGATCTCCGCTCACGTGCCGCGGTTGCCGCTCGCGCCATGATCGATCGCGGCGACGCCCGGGCCTTTGCGATGGGCAGAAAGATGTTGGATCGCGTCAACGAGCACGAGGATCGAGATGGCTCTTAGCAAGTTGCAGAGCGACATCCTTCGACTCCTGGCGAAAAACCGCTCGGAGAGTAGCTATCTCGCCGGCGGCTTGATGCTCAACAAGGATTGGCAGAGACGATCCGACGACATCGACATCTTTCACGATACCGACGAAGAGGTGACCGAGACCGCGAAGTTCGACCTCGCCGTTCTCGACGCCGCCGGCTTCAAGACGCATAGGGACTTCGTCATCTACGGCTGCGTCGATGCAACTGTCTCGCGCGAAGCTGAATCGACAATCATCCAATGGTTCGCGGAGACGAGGCTTCGCTTCTTTCCGCTCGTGAGGGACGAGCAATGGGGAGCGCGGCTCCATCAGGCGGACCTTGCCGTCAACAAGGTTCTTGCTGCCGCCGGCCGCTCGAAGGCGCGCGATATTGCCGACTCGTCGCCATCGGTTGTGACTATTGTCCACTGGGACCGCTTGTGCTTGCGGCGGCCGGCGAGCCGCCTAATTTCTCGCCGCGCCGAACCATCGACGAAATCCGCCGCCATGCATTGTCGATCCCGGCTGAGGAGTTTGCCGCCGTGCGAGGCTTGCCTTCTGAATGGTCGGCAGCCTTCATTCGCGATGAGTTGCTTCGCCAGATCGAAGCCGCAGACCGCTACGTGATGTCCGTGGCGCCCGAATCGACAGGAGTGCTCGCCGTCAACAAGGAGGGCGTGCCGATCGAGATCGCGGATCTAAACCTTGCCGATGCAATCCTGCGCAAGGCGACTGCGGAGCCCGAGGTGATGCCCGCGCCGGCCGACTTCAACGCGGTTGGTTGGACGCCGGACCGTCCATAGGCCCATCTCGACGGCGTCTTAACGCAAGTGGCCGATTGCATCCGGCAATGGACGAACGCCAAATCATCCATCATTCTGTCCGCGCGACCGGCGATCGGTCGCGGCCTCGCCTGAACCAATGTCAAAAGACAGGAGGCGGGGAAATGCACCTGAGGGAGGACGGAATTCATGGCGGGCATCCACGCGCTCGATCGGCTCATCGGCAACGACTATCCGGACCTGGCGACGGACGAGGGGCTCCGGGCATTCGAGCAGGTCCCCTACGCGGAGCGCGTCGCGGCCGAGAGCACCTATGACGCCATCAGCTTAGGTGCCGCGCGCAACCCCGATGGGGCCGCGATCCAGTTTCTGCAAAACGCCGATCCGGCCGACACGCCCGTCGTGGTGACCTATCGCGATTTCGTCGCCCGCGTCACGCAGGCCGCCAACATGTTTCACGCGCTCGGCGCGGAAAAGGACGACGTCATCAGCTTCATGCTGCCGCTGGTGCCGGATGCCTTCGTGACGCTGTTCGGCGCCGAGGCCGCGGGCATCGCCAATCCCGTCAATCCACTGCTGGAGCCGCGTCAGATCGCGGAGATCCTGGAGGCCGCGAAAACGAAAATCCTGGTGGCGCTCGGGCCGATGCCGGGCACCGACATCTGGCAGAAGGTCGAGCAGATCCGTCCGCAACTCAAACATCTCAAGGCGATCGTGCAGATGTTCGGCGGCGGCGATCCGGCGAAAGGGATCTTTGCGTTCAGCGATCTGATCAAGCAGCAGCCGTCCGACCGGCTCGTCAGCGGCCGCAAGATTCTTGGCAGCGACATCGCGGCCTATTTCCACACCGGCGGCACCACCGGTACGCCAAAACTGGTGCGGCACACTCATGCCAACCAAGTCTATCAGGCCTGGGCGCTCAATTTGCTGCTGAAGCCGAAGCAGGGCGCCAACATGCTGTTCGGCATGCCGCTGTTTCACGTCGGGGGATCGCTGACCCAGGTGCTGACGACGTTGTCGGGCTGTGGCTCGCTGGTCGTGCTGTCGCCGAGCGGATGGCGCAATCCGAATTCGGTGAAGAGCATCTGGGGGCTGGTCGAACGCTTCAAGCCGGAGGCGCTGTCGAGCGTGCCGACGGTGCTTGCCGCCACGCTGGCGGTGCCGCCGGGCAATGCCGACATCTCCAGCCTGAAATATGCCGCCGGCGGCGGGTCGGCGATCCCCGTCGCCGTGGGCTCTGCGATCCAGGACAAGCTCAAGCTGCCGGTGGTCGAGGTCTATGGCATGACCGAGACTTCGAGCGTGCACACGCTGGCCTATCCGTCGCGGCCGATCAGGCTCGGTTCGGTCGGCTTGCCGATGCCGTACGCGCGCGTGCGTATTGTGCAACTCGATGCCGACGGTCGCCTGATCCGCGACTGCGCCCCTGACGAGATCGGCGTCGTCATTATGGCCGGGCCCGGCGTGTTCGGCGGCTATCTCAACGACGAACACAACAGGGGCGCCTTCGTCGACGAAGTCTGGGTCAATTCCGGCGATCTCGGCCGGCTCGACGCCGACGGCTATCTCTGGATCACCGGCCGCGCCAAGGATCTCGTGATCCGCGGCGGCCACAACATCGATCCGGCGCCGATCGAGGAGATCATGTTCCGTCATCCCGCCGTCGGCTTCGCCGCCGTGGTTGGCCAGCCCGACGCCTATGCCGGCGAGCTGCCTGTCGGTTACGTGCAGTTGAAGCCGGGCGCGAGAGTCGAGCCTGGCGAGCTGGAGACGTGGGTTCGCGAGCGCACGCCAGAACGTGCGGCTGTTCCCGTGCAGGTCATCCCGATCGATCCGATGCCAGTGACCGGCGTCGGCAAGGTATTCAAGCCGCAGCTGCGTTGGGACGCAGCCCAGCGCGTGTTCACCAAGGTGCTGACGCCGCTCGCCGGGCGCGGCATCGACTGCAAGGTCAAGGTCGGCGCCCATGGCAGCCACGGCTCGATTGCGACTGTCACGCTTGCGGGCTTGCCGGAGGATCAGCGCAAGGTAGTTGCCGACGAAGTGCACACGCTGCTCGCCCCATTCGTGATGCGGCACGAGGTGGTTTTCGCCTAACCAGCATGGCCGAGCGGGTAGGCCTGATGGGGCTGCGCACAGCGTGGCTCCAGCTCTTCCGATTGGACAACGCATCGCCGCTACCCGCGGATCGCCGCATTGGCCCTTTCGGCTGCGCCGGTCATCGCATCCTTCGCCGATTTCGCACCGTTGACCACCTCATTGACCCCGATCATGAAGGCGTCCAGGATCGGTCTCGATTGCGGATGGAAAAGGATTGCCTTGGCGCGGTCGACATCGGCATTCTGCAAGTTGGTCAGCGCCGCCTCGGCGGCTTGCGAGCCGAACGCCTTCTTGAACCCCTCGCTGGACCAGGCCGACACGCGTGTCGTCGCCAGCCCTGCTGCAGCAGTTTTCAGCGAGGTCGCCCTGCTCGTCGCCCAAAGCAGGAACAGGAAAGCCGCCCGCTTGTTTCGAGATTTGGAATTGATGCACGCCTGCCAGTGCGACATGAAGGGGACGGGTCCGCGACCGGCGAGATGCGGAAAGGTTGCAAACCCAGCCAGCTTGGCGACATGGCTTTTCGCTGGATTGGAGATGTCGGTAGCGAAGTTGCTGCTGTCGATTGCCATGGCCGTCCGCCCCTGCAGGAAGTCATCCAGCACGTTGTACCATTCATAGCTGCCGACGCCGGCAGGCCCGGCCTGACTGAGCAGCCGTCCGTACATCTCGACCGCCGCGATCGCCTCCGGGCTTGCGAAAACGACCCTGTTGCGTTCGACCATCGCCCCACCATAGGAGAACACGAAGCCCATGGCCGGTGGGGAGGAATTGCCGCCGGCCTGGGCCCGCATGGCGATCCCCGACATCCCGTTGGTCTTGACCGCCTTGGCGGTGACAAGCAGCTCTTCAAAAGTCTGGGGAGTCGGCTGGTCCTTGGCCTGCCAGCGCATCCCTGTTGATGAACAGGGTCATCGCCTCTGAGGTAATCGGGACAGCGTACCGTTCGCCGTCCGACCACAGCGGGAAGGATCGGGCCGTCTTGAGCAGATCGCTCTCGTCATACCAGGTGGGGTCGGTCAGCGACCTGTTGGAATAATAGCCGTTCAGTGGCTCTAGCCATCCGTTCGAGATGCCCTGGCCATAGGTCGTGAACATGAAGACGTCGGGCGTGCTGCTGCCGCGGGCGAGCCTGATCGGCAGCGCGCCGAGGTACGTGGTTTCCAGTTGGAAATCGATGGTGATGTTGATGCCGGTGAGTATGGTGAACTCCGGCAACAGCGGCGTGATCGCATTCGACCACGGATGGATCGCGCCCGAAAGCGCGATCGTCTGTCCCGCAAATTGCTTCCAATCGATCGCGGCGCTGGTGTGGATCGCGGCGGCATCCTGGGCAACACTCCACCGCGGCATCATGCCAAGGGCCGGCAGCACCGCCCCCGCCGCGCCCAATCCCTTGATGAGGCTGCGCCGGCTGGCCTGCATTTGACGGTTCAGTGAGTTTTCACCCTGCGCCATGCTAATGCTCCTTCACCAAGGCAGTCATTCACGACACGTGAGCGGGGTCGCACCCCTACGGCATCGTGGCCCTCGCCAGACGACTTACGGGGTCCGAAGCCGATGTAACCTAGTCAGGTTCCGGCTCACCCATGCGGGCCTATCCATGCTATCATGCTAGCAATGCTCTGGCCTTGGCACCAGAAGACGCGCCGGTCACGCGAGCATGACCCTAGGTAAATGTCAGCCCCTGCTCCGGCCCTATCTTTGCGATGGTTTTCTCGTCCGCTGATCCTTGCGGTCGCAGTGCTTGTGACCCTGTTTGCCGCGACCAGCTTCCTCGGCCTGCAATATTGGCAGGAGCGGCAAGCAGCTCATGACTTCATCGAACATAGCCGCCAGGTACTCGAAACGCTCGATCGGCTGCGGGCGATCATCGCGGAACTGGAGACCGAAAGGCGCGGGTATCTCACGACCTTCGACCCCGCCTATCTCAAGGCCTACGGCGTCTCTGACGAAAGTGTCCGACGGGAGGCTCAGGCGCTGCAGACGCTGGTCGAGGACGATCCGTTGCAGGGCCTTCGGGCCGGACATCTGGCACTGACCGTTGCAGCAACGTTGCGCGAGATCGACGAGCTGCTGAAGACGGCCGGTACGTCCGGGCTGGCCGCGCTGGCAATGATCCGCAGCATGGACGAGATCCGCTCGCAAATCGACCAGATGGTGGATCACGAGCGCTTTCGGCTCGCCGACCGGGAGGCGCGCGCCGAAGCATTCGAGCGACGCTGGACCTGGCTGATCGCCGGCGCCGTTGTCCTCGTCGTCGCGCTGGCCGGGGCAGCGCTGGCGCTCGCGCGGCTCGAAGCGAAACGGTGGAGAAAGGCGACCGAGGAGAACATCCAGCTCCAGAGTGATCTTGCAGCACGAGATATCAAGATCAGGCGCCTGTTCGATGCCAACATCATCGGCATCATCATCTGGGAAGTCGAGGGGCGCATTCTCGAGGCCAACGATGCATTCCTGCGCATCGTGGGATACGACCGGGAAGATCTCACAACAGGGCGCCTGCATCGGACCGACCTCACGCCGCCGGAATGGCGCGACCGCGACTTGCATACTGTGGCGGAATTGAAGCGGGTGGGGACGGCCGAACCGTTCGAGAAAGAGTATGTGCGGAAGGACGGAAGCCGTGTGCCCGTGCTGATCGGCGGGACTATGTTTGGAGAAGGTACGGATAAAGGCGTCGGCTTTGTTCTTGATCTGACGGCTCTCAAGCGGGCGGAAGCCGAAGCCCGCGAACACGAGCGGCGCTACCGTGAAGCCATGATGGAACTTGCGCACGCAAACCGCGTCACCACGATGGGGCAACTAACCGCTTCGATTGCCCATGAAGTCAACCAGCCGATCGCCGCGATAGTGGCGAACGCCGAGGCCGGGTTGAATTGGCTGGAGTCTCAACCGCCAAACCTGGAGCGGGTTCGACAGACGTTCGACTGGATCACCAGTGACGGCACGCGAGCCGGCGATATTATCGGTCGCATCCGGGCGCTCATCAGGAGCGCTCCCCCGCAAAAGGAGAATCTGGAGATCAATCAGGCGGTGCTTGACGTCATCGCTCTGACCCGGAGTGAAGCATTCAAGAACCGCGTGTCGGTGCGAACGCAATTTGCCGAGGGCTTGCCGTCCGTTCAGGCAGATCGGGTCCAACTTCAGCAAGTGATGCTCAACCTGATCGTCAACGCGGTCGAGGCGATGGGCGCGGTCAGCGAGGGGGGACGCGAGTTGTTGATCAGCACCGGCAGAGATGCATCGAACGGCGTGCACGTCGCCTTGCGGGATTCCGGTCCGGGACTGGATCCGAAGAATGTGGAGCGCCTGTTCGAAGCCTTCTACACCACCAAGCCCACAGGCATGGGGATGGGCCTCGCCATCTGTCGCTCGATCATCGAGGCGCATGGCGGACAGATGTGGGCCGGCGCAAACGAGCCTCGGGGCGCCGTCTTTCAGTTCACCCTGCCTCTCGCGGCGGACGAGACCGCATCTCGCCTGCTGAGGGCGCGTGAGCCAGCGGGTCTACGCTCTGCGGCCCAATGACGACGAGCTCTGCGGTGCCCGCGCCTCTGATCGAGGCAGGTATCGATGGCAAGGCGAGAGTCGGCGCCCATGGCAGCCACGGCTCGATCGCGACTGTCACGCTTGCGGGCGTGCCTGAGGATCAGCGCGAGCCGGTTGCGAACGAGGTGCACGCACTGGTTGCACCCTTCGTGATGCGCCACGAGGTGGTACACCCGAAACAGGATCGGGCGGTGGCCCCACCCAGCCCGACAGGAGGGGCGACGCTTCGCCCCATTATCCATATCGCCGTTCGAGAGCCTCTATGTGACGGCCGTCACATAGTAAGAATTGGCAATTGGGCGATCATCCGAATAGTCTTGTGGAATTGCATTCGGGGGAACGCAAGTGATTCCGTTTCGGCTATTTGCTTTGTTGATTTTTGCCATTGGCCTTTGCTGCGGACCGGCACATGCCGATCGGCGGGTTGCGCTCGTGATCGGCAATTCCGCCTACAAGAGCGTGCCCAAGCTCGGCAATCCCGCGAACGACGCCACCCTGATTGGCGGCATGTTCAAGAAGGCCGGCTTCGATTTCGTTGACGTCAGGCTGGATCTCAACGCCAGCGAGATGCGGCGCACGTTGCGCGAATTCGCCGGCAGGACGCGCGATGCCGACATGGCGGTCATCTACTATGCCGGCCACGGCATCGAGCTCGAAGGCACCAACTATCTCATTCCGACTGACGCGGCGCTGGAGACGGATGGCGATGTTCTCGACGAGACTATTCCGATGGAGCGCGCGCTGTTCGCGGTCGAGCCTGCCAAGCAGCTGCGCCTGATCATCCTGGACGCCTGCCGCGACAATCCCTTTTCCAAGACCATGAAGCGCACGCTGGCCTCGCGCGCGATCGGGCGCGGGCTCGCCAAGGTCGAGCCGACCAGCCCCAACACCATGATTGCCTTCGCGGCGAAGGCGGGATCGACGGCGTCCGATGGCGATTCCAGAAACAGTCCGTTCGCCATCGCGCTGGTCGAACACCTGCCGAAGCCAGGCCTGGACCTGCGCAAGGCCTTCGGCTTCGTGCGCGACGATGTGCTGCGGAGCACCACGAACAAACAGGAGCCCTTCGTGTATGGCTCGCTGGGCGGCGATGACGTGCCGCTGGTTCCTGCCAGGCCGGCCGCAACCGGTCCGCAGGCAAATCCGCAGTCCGAGCTCCGGCGGGACTATGAACTTGCGCTCCAGCTCGGCACGCGGGACGGCTGGGAGGCCTTCCTGGCGCAATATCCCGAAGGCTTCTATGCCAACCTGGCCAAAGGCCAGTTGAACAAGATCGGTGCCGAGGAGACGCGCGCGTCGGCCGAACAGAAAGCGAAGTCGGCCGAGCAGGAGAAGGCAAGGCTTATTGCCGAACGCGCCCAGAAGGCCGAGCAGGACAGGGCGGCCGCGGCGGCCAAGGCCGCTGAGGAGGCCCGGATCGCCGCGGAGAAGCAAAAGCAGATCGAGCAGGCGAGGACCGACGCAGCCGAACAGCAGCGCAAAGTGGCAGAGGCTGCCGCTGCAAAAGCACAGGCCGAGAAGCAGGCGGCGGAGAAGGCCAAAGCCGAACTCGCCGCCCGGCAGGCCGCGGAGAAGGCGTCAGCACAGCCTGCGGCAAAGCCGGCAGCCGATCGACAGATTCCCGAGGCAGAGAACCAGAAGGTGGCCGCGCTCTCGCCTGCGCCGGCATCCGCGTTGTCTACAGCCGATCTGGCTAAAGCCGTGCAGAGCGAATTGCGCCGCGTCGGCTGCCTGTCCGCGGCGGCCGATAGTGACTGGAGCCCCGCATCGCAGCGCTCGCTGACACTGTTCAACAAATATGCCGGCACCCAATTCGATGTGAAGCTCGCCAGCGTCGACGCGCTCGATGCGCTGAAGACGAAGCCGGGACGCGTTTGCCCACTCGTGTGCAACTTCGGCTTCAAGGCCGACGGCGATCAATGCGTGAAGATCACCTGCCGGGCCGGTTATCGCGTGGGCGACGACAACGAATGCGAGAAGGTGCAGGAGAAGAAGCCGGTTGCGACGCGCGATGATTCCAAGAAGCGCGATCAGGATCGGAAGCAGTCTGAGTCTACACCCACGAGCTCGCAGGCTTCCGGACAGATGATCTGCAGTCAGGCCGGTTGCAGACCGGTTGCGAAAGGCTGCCGCCTTGGTTCGGTACCCGGTCCAGGCAACGGAATCGTGAAAATTACCGGCGAGATCTGCAACTGACTCGGCCGGCTGCGCGCCCTGTGGGGCAGGGCTCTGACATCGACAATGTCTTAGCTACTTTCCGGCGCAAAAATGCGCCGGAAAGTAGCTAGCCCGCTGGCATCCCTGTTTCCACCAGCCGCACCCAGTACGAGGCGCCGTGGCCGAGGATGTTGTCGTTGAAGACGTAGGCCGGGTGATGGCAATCGTTGCCATCGCCCATGCCGACCAGGATCATGGCGCCTGGGCGCGCCTCCAGCATGAACGAAAAATCCTCGGCGCCCATCATCGGAATGAACTTCTCGTTGACGCGATCGGCGCCGACGATGTCGCGGGCGACCCCGGCGGCAATGCCGGCTTCGCGCGGATGGTTCATCGTCACCGGATACATGCGCGTGTACTTGGTCTCTGCCGAGCCGCCATAGGCGCGGGCGACGCTGTCGGCGACCTCGCCGATGCGGCGCTCGACGAGATCGCGGACTTCAGGGTCGAGCGTGCGGACGGTGCCGCCGAGCTCGGCGACTTCCGGAATGATGTTGAAGGCCGTGCCGGCGTGGAATTGCGTGATCGAGATGACGGCGGATTTGAGCGGATCGACGTTGCGGGCGACGATCGACTGCAGCGCGCCGACGATCTGCGAGCCGATCAGGACGCTGTCGACCGATTTGTGCGGGCCGGCGCCGGCATGGCCGCCCTTGCCGTGAACGGTGATCTGGATGTTGTCGGAGGAGGCGAGCATCGGGCCCGGCGTGGTCGCGAAATGGCCCTCCGCCAGGCCCGGCATGTTGTGCATGCCGTAGACTTCCTGGATGTTCCAGCGGGTCATCAGGCCGTCCTCGACCATCGCCTTGCCGCCGCCACCGCCTTCCTCGGCGGGCTGGAAGATCACCACGGCCGTGCCGTCGAAATTGCGCGTCTCGGCGAGATATTTTGCCGCGCCCAAGAGCATGGCGGTGTGACCGTCATGGCCGCAGGCGTGCATCTTGCCCGGGACCTTTGAGGCATAAGGCACGCCGGAGGTTTCCATGATCGGCAGCGCGTCCATATCGGCGCGCAGACCGATGGTCTTGCCGGAAGCGGACTTGCGGCCGCGGATCACGCCGACCACGCCGGTTCGGCCGATGCCCGTCACCACCTCGTCGCAGCCGAATTCGCGCAACTTGTCGGCGACGATGCCGGCGGTGCGATGGACTTCGTAGAGCAGCTCGGGATTCTCGTGGAAGTCATGGCGCCAGGCGGCCATTTCGTCGGAGAGGGCGGCGATACGATTGACGATGGGCATGGGGAGGGTCGTTCCTGAAACAGTGCAGTATGAGTCGAGCTGTCATCGCAGCGTAGCCCGCCGCCGTGCCATGGGCAAATCGCAGACTGCATTTCGCCCATGCGCCGTACGGCTCCATACCCGCAAAACGTCAGCGACAGCTCGATCGGGCGCGTCGATTCGAAGCTTCGCCCGACGTCAGGCCTCGTAGGGGTCTACGTCGCACCGACTTCGGGAGGGTCGGGATGAACGGTCCGGCGAAGCGTGTCGTGCAGCAGCCTCTCGACATCGGTGAGTTGATCCGAGCGTTGCAGCAGCAATTCATCGAGCGACTTACTCTGATTCTGCAGCTTTTGACGCTGTCCGCTATCCTCGATTGTTGCGACGAAAACCTCCAGGACCCGGAGATTTCGTCGCAACTCCGCGATGTTCCGGAGCAGGAGGTTGCAGGCAGCCACGCCTTCGTCAATTTCAGCGCTTAGATCCATGACCGGGAACGGAATGATGTTGGTTTGATCAGCGCCGCGAGTTGCGCCGGCGCTGTCATTTTCGTTCTCCGGGCCTTGCATTGTCGTTCTCCGATCGAAGAACTGTTGCATGTGCTGAATGGGGCCCGTTATGCGGCGCGGACGGTGGTCAGGAATTTGTCGACCTCCGTCTTCAGCCTGGCACTGTCGCTGGCCAGAGTTTGCGCGGACATAAGGACCTGACCGGATGCCGAGCCGGTCTCGGTCGCACCGCGCTGAACATCGGCAACGCTCGATGCGACCTGATGGGTGCCCTGCGCAGCTTGTTGAACGTTGCGAGAGATTTCCTGCGTGGCTGCGCCCTGCTCCTCGACAGCCGATGCAATGGCGGACGAGATCTCTGAGATCCGGCTGATTGTACCGCTGATCTCTCTGATTGCACTGACCGACTCCTGCGTGGCTGTCTGGATACCGGAGATCTGCTGACTGATTTCTCCGGTTGCTTTCGCGGTCTGTTCAGCGAGTGCCTTGACTTCGGATGCAACCACCGCAAAGCCTCGGCCCGCGTCGCCGGCCCGCGCGGCTTCGATGGTTGCGTTCAGAGCCAAAAGGTTTGTTTGCCCGGCGATGGTATTGATAAGCTCCACAACATCGCCGATCCGGGTTGCCGCGTGCGACAGCGCATTGACTCGGTCGTTGGTCTTTTTCGCCTGCCCGACGGCTGCCATGGCGATTCTGGCGGCATCCTGCACTTGGCGACTGATCTCGGTGACCGAGGAACTCATCTCTTCACTGGCGGAGGCGACAGATTGAACGTTCGTCGAGGCTTCCTCTGAAGCCGAGGCGACCATCACCGACAGCTCCTGGGTGTTCTCCGCGGTCTTGGTCAGCGTGTTGGCCGCGGCCTCCAGTTCGGTCGACGACGACGATAGTGTCTTGATGATTTCACCTACGGCGTTCTCGAATTGACCTGCCAGCTCGTTCATATCGGCCTTGCGGCGGGCCGCCGCATGGGCCGTAGCCTGCGCCTGCTCGGCGCGCAGGCGGTCTGCCTCGATCATGTTGTCCTTGAAGACCTGAACGGCGTCGGCCATCTCTCCGATCTCGTCGGCGCGCCCGGTCTCTGGCACGAGCGTGGAGGTGTCGCCGCCGGCAAGATTGCCCATCGCGGCGGTCATCCCCTGGATGGGTGTTGCGATGGCACGCGAGGTGAAAAGCGCAATGATGGCGCCCAAAGCCAAGCCGAGCGCGAGCAGTCCCCACAAGACCGTCATCAGGAGCGAGATGCCATCGCGCACCTCCTCCTTGGCTTGCGCGAGCATCTTCTTCTGGTTGGCCTTGATCCCTCCCGAACGCGTGCCGTCGGCACCTTTCGGTCCGTCAAGCAAATCGAGAATCCTGAGCGCGCGTGGTGCCGCTTCCGTTACGAGGATGTCGACCGGCGCATTCCAGCCCGCCGATTCGCGCAGCGCAAAGATCTTGTCCGAAACCGGTACAAGCTCTCCGCGCGCCTTGGCGATCCTCTCAAAAGACGCGAGCTGGGTTGCAGTCAGCAGGCCCTTCTGCGCGCTCACCGCGGCGAAGCCCTGCTCGAATAGCCCCCATGGTCTTGCGAACTTCTGCTTTTCGTTCTGGTCGCCGGACAATAGATACATCCGGAGCTGAGCCATGGAAGCGGCGAAATCGCCGCGTGTATCCGCCATGGCCTTCAGCACGCGCTTGCGCTGCGGCGTCGCCTCAAGGCCTTCCTCCTCGTCGATCATGTGCGTGATCTCGGAGAAGATCGTCTCGGCGCGCGGGCTTGCCTCAGCGCCGAGGAGCTTGCTTGCGGGATAAGCGTCGGGCGTGAAGGCGATCGCCTCGGCCTTGTCCTGCGCCGCGCGAAACTCCGCGAGCAGCGTCCGGGCCTCCGCCCATTTTTGCTTGTTCTCCGGGTTGGTGAATTGCGTTGCCATTTCGTCGAACGCGGCAGCGGTCGCATCCATTTCCTTCCACATCGCCTGACGGTCAAGCTTGCCCTGCGGATTGCCCGTCAAAAGATAGCCACGCAACGTCGCGAGCGTCGAATAAACATTTCCGACCAACTCGGTGCTTGCGAGCGCCACCGGCGTGCGCAGGTTCACCATACGATCTACAATCCTGGAGACTCCGCCGACGGCAAAAACCGTGTAGCCGACGGAAAGTGCGATAATGGCGCAGACGGCGGTAAAGCCGGCAAGCAGTCGTCCGCGTATGCGCAGGTTGAAATTGAATGCCATGGCAATACTCCTCGATCCCTGCGAACTGCTGCCGCAAGGAATTGGCCAAATGAATTATCGTGCTCCGCCCAATGGGCTGTGGGTTGCGAGGGCAAAGGCGTCGGCGCAGCGGCACCCGCGGCATCTTAGTGTTGGCTGGACCGTGAGGATGAATGCTCGGTCTGCGCGCAACTACCACAGTGTCCCACTTGCGAAGTCCGAAACCCTTGCGTGCAGAGCACGGGACAAAATATTTATGCGCGCGTTAAGAAAGAATTATCCACCCCGCATCGGGCGGTCGCAAAAAAGTTGTCCTTCTGCCCGCCAGCCGAGCGGAAGTTGCACACACGCATCAAAATTTGCGTAGCTACCTGATTTTCGACAGAAAAGACTCAAAATTTGAGTCAGGTGCAGGGTGGCTCGACAATCAGCGCGGGCGAACGCCGGGCTTCCCGACATGTGAAAACAGGAATTCGATGCCTGCGCTCGAGAGCGTGTTGCGAAGAACCTCCATGGTGTCGCCAGGCATTGGTGGAGAATCATTGTAATCCTCGAACCGCCGGATGACCGCGGAAGAAATCCCGGTCCGCTCGGCCAATTCTTTCACTGACCAGTTCAGAATGCCCCGTGCGGCGCGGATTTGCGCTCCGGTGAGCCTCGTCGTGCACATCGATCGAGACGCCCACCCATTCGCGGATGTTGCCGTCCGGATTGGAGACCGGCACGGCGCTGCAGCGGAACCATCGGTAAGTGCCATCAGGCTGCCGCATCCGATGTTCGGTGGTGTAAGGACGTCTCATTTCAACGGCGGCCGACCATTGATGCAGCGCCGTTTCGCGCTCCTCGCCATGCAACAAATCCAGCCAACCCCTGCCAAAGAACAGAGATGCCTGCGGCATTCTGGCCGCATTGGGCAAGGCCGTGATCCGACCATCGGAGCTGCCGATCCACAACAATCCAAGAGCCATCTGGGTGAGCGCGCTGTAGCGCTCGGCATCGGTTCTGAGAGACTGCAACTTCTTGCGGTTGGCGGTGATATCGAACATCACGCCCAGAATGCCCGACGGCTTGCCGGAGTCATCGAGCAACAGCTCAGCCTGGTTGTAGACCCAGCGCAACGTCCCGTTCGGTCGAATGATTCGAAATTCGCCCTCAAGCGGAGACCGGTCGAGCATTAGCTCGCTCACATCGAGTTTCGGGCGTCGATCCTCCGGGTGAATCCGTCGGTCCATCTCCGCGTAAGAGGGCGCGTCCTTCCGAGGGTCTAACCCCAGCAGCTCGTAAAAACCGCGCGACCATTGCATTTGGCCGGCGGCATCGTAGCGCCAGATGCCAGCGCCAAGCTTCTCCTCGACAAATCGAAGCATATCGGAAGGGACGAGATGCCCCTCAAATTGAGGCATAATAAACCTCCGATTGTAGTTAAGAGTTCACTTCGAAAAAACTCAACTCCGTTAATTTGCGGGTTCATACGCGCAATACCGACAGCGCTTCCGTTTGGCGGTTTTCCAATGCGAATCGGCTTTGAAATTCAACGGGCTCGCTTCGCGTAGCAGGATAGCGGTTGACGTCACTGACAAATATCAAAAGAACGTCGGTGCCGAACGAATATTCCACTACAAGGTGTTCTGCTCAATTCTTAAGCAGTGCGGTTCCGCTCGACCGCCGCAGGTGCATGCTGCTAGGACGATCGCGGTCCACTCATCGGCGAGTTAGGCTGGTCCTCAGCTCTCGCCGAACACGCGCTTGAAGATCGTGTCGACGTGCTTGAGGTGATAGCCGAGGTCGAACTGCTCCTCGATCTCGGCGTCGGAGAGATACTTCTTCACCTCGGCGTCCTTCTTCAGCAGCTGCAAGAAGTCGCCTTCGCCGCGCCAGACCGGCATGGCGTTGCGCTGCACCAGCTTGTAGGCGTCCTCGCGGCTCGCGCCCTTCTGGGTCAGTGCCAGCAGCACGCGCTGCGAATGCACGAGGCCGCCGAGGCGGTCGAGATTCTTCTGCATGTTGGCGGGATAGACCAAGAGCTTGTCGATCAGCCCAGCGAGGCGCACCAGCGCGAAGTCGAGCGTCACGGTGGCATCGGGCGCCATCATACGCTCGGCGGAGGAGTGCGAGATGTCGCGCTCGTGCCAGAGCACGACGTTCTCGAGCGCCGGCGTCACATAGGCCCGCACCATGCGCGAGAGGCCGGTGAGGTTTTCCGACAGCACCGGGTTGCGCTTGTGCGGCATCGCCGACGAGCCCTTTTGTCCTTCGGAGAAGAACTCTTCGGCTTCCAGCACCTCGGTGCGCTGCATGTGGCGGATCTCGACCGCGAGACGCTCGACCGAGGAGGCAATCACGCCAAGGGTCGAAAAATACATCGCGTGGCGGTCGCGCGGGATTACCTGGGTCGAAATCGGCTCGGGCACGAGCCCCATGGCTTTGGCGACATGCTCCTCGACGCGCGGATCGATCTGCGCAAACGTGCCGACGGCGCCGGAGATCGCGCAGGTCGCGACCTCGTTCCGCGCCGCGATCAGGCGCTCCTTGGCGCGCGAGAATTCGGCATAGGCATAAGCGAGCTTGAGGCCGAACGTCACGGGCTCGGCATGGATGCCGTGGCTGCGTCCGATGGTCGGCGTCATCTTGTGCTCGAAGGCGCGCTTCTTCAGGGCGGCCAGCACCTTGTCGACGTCGGCGAGCAACAGGTCGGCGGCGCGGGTGAGCTGGACGTTGAGGCAGGTGTCGAGCACGTCGGACGAGGTCATGCCCTGGTGCACGAAGCGGGCTTCGGGGCCGACGATCTCGGCGAGGTGGGTCAGGAAGGCGATGACATCGTGCTTGGTCTCGCGCTCGATCTCGTCGATGCGGGCGACGTCGAAGGTGGCGTTCTTCGCCTTCTCCCAGACGGTCTTGGCGGCCTGTTTCGGAATCGTCCCGAGTTCGGCCAGAGCGTCCGCCGCGTGCGCTTCGATCTCGAACCAGATCTTGAACCGGGTCTGCGGCTCCCAGATCGAGGCCATTTCCGGTCGGGTATAGCGGGGGATCATCTGACGGCTCCAAAGAGGTGGGCAGGCGCGGCCCAAGGGAGTCCCCAAGCGACTCAAGGGGTGCGGCTCCGGCCAAAACGCTTTTTACGCCGCGATTTAGCAGAGCGGGAGGACGAAACAAACGCCGTCGGCAAGGTAGGGGGATGAGTGGGGACAGCTTACCTAGCCCGGCCCCTCCAGCCTGAAGCCGGCCGGGATCAGAAATTAACTATCAATCACAGATCATTGACTGACAGATATTGAAATCTGTCATCGGGACGTGTATATCCGTTCCCGGACGCTCCGATTGGGCGTCCCGCGGCCACCCCCGGAAGGCCCTGACATCCGAAACAAATGCGGATCGAGGGCGAAATTGAAGAGAGGGGCCCGCGGACGAATGGAGACTTACGACAATGACCACCGAAATCATCAATTTGACCGGGACAATTGGGCATTGGCTCAATTTACTGGTGGCGCGCCAGATCGCGGCGCAGGCTGCAAAACTGCCTCATTAAGACGAGAGCTTTGCGAAACGACCGGCAGGGGCGCTTCGCAAGCAGCTCCATCGCCGGGCAACTGAGCCAACGGGAACATGGTGCTGGCATGAACGAAGCCGTTATCTTGACGCCGGAGCGGATCCTCGAAGTCACCGAGGATGTGCTCAGGCGTTACGGACTTGCCAAGGCCACCGTAGTCGATGTGGCCCGCGCGCTCGATGTCAGCCACGGCAGCGTCTACCGGCATTTTCCGAGCAAGGCCTCGCTGCGCGAGGCCGTTGCCAAGCGCTGGCTCGACCGTATCGACGCTCCGCTGCGCCAGATCGCCGAGGAGCAGGGCCCCGCGCCGGTGCGGCTGGACCGCTGGCTGCGCACGCTGTTCGCCGCCAAGCGCTCGCGCGTCCTGGACGACCCCGAGATGTTCCAGACCTATCTGACACTGGCGCGCGAAGCCTGCGCGGCCGTCAAGTGTCACAAGGATACCATGATCGACCAGATCGCGGCGATCCTGTCGGATGGCGTGAAGCAGGGCGTATTCGCTGTGAGCGACGTCAAGACGACGGCGCGCGCGATCTTCGATGCCACTGTCCGCTTCCATCACCCGGCCCATGCCGACGAGTGGAAGGATGCCGATCTGCCGGCGCGCATGGATGCGACGCTTGCACTGCTCCTGCGCGGGCTCCAGGCTGCCTAGGGGCGGATGCCCATCCGCTTGTAACGGCTGTTCAACCTCGTCCCTTGTGGAGGAGAGCGCTTTCCCGCGCCGGCGACGCGTGAGAGGCCCGCTTGGTCGCATGAAATGCGCCATCCGACGGCACGATCGGCGGGCTCTCCGGATAGGCGTTGACTTCGACTTCGACAAGGTCCTTTGACCGCTTTCGTAGCCGGTAGAATGCCAGCTGTTGTTCGAGCATGGGGCAGCGGAAGCTGACGACGGCCGTATCTGGCAGGCGGCAAAGCTCGTCGATGAGCTCGCCTACAGTGATGATAGCGGGATGGGCGGCTACCTTGTGAATGGCCTTACTCATGGCGTTATTCCTCCACTCTGCTACCAACAGAAGCTGAATGGAGTCCGTTCCAATCTGTCCAGCAATAACAGGGCAGTAATCATCGGAAACGTCACATGAGACCAAGCGCCTCTGGAGCGATGCGCAAGGATCTCCGTGCGACAGCATTGCTGCTAAATCTTCGTCAGCCCGCAACCCGCCGCCAGCCGCACCAGCTGTGCATCCGTGCGTGCGCCGGTTTTCGTTTTGATCAGATAGTGATAGTTTTGCACCGTCTTCACACTAAGATTGAGGTGCGCCGCAATCTGTTCGGTCGTCGCGCCGCCGGCGAACTGTCGCAAGATCTCGATCTCACGTTCGCCCAATTGATCCAGCGCCGAGCCGGTCGGTGACAGGCTGTCTTCGGCCAGCACATGTGCGATGTCGTCGCTCATGGTGCGCTCGCCGCGGGCGACGGCGCGGATCGCGGTGACGACGGCGGAAGGCTCGCTGCTCTTGGTGACGAAGCCGCTGGCACCGGCGTTGAAGGCGGCTTTCACCAGCACGGCCTCGTTGTGCATGGTGAAGACGAGAATCCGCGCCCGCGGGCTGCGCGCTCGGATGTTGCGGATCGCCTCCAGCCCGCTCGCGCCCGGCATCGAGATGTCCATCACGATGACATCGGGATCATGCGCCTTGAATGCGGCGTAGGCGTCAGCGGCATTGTCGGCTTCCGCCACGACACGCAGATCGCCCTGGCTCTCCAGCACGCGCCGGTAGCCTTGCCGGACGATCGGGTGATCGTCGACCAGCAGCACGGAGATGCCTGTTGCCGCGACCTCGCTCATCGTGGCCTCACGCGGCGAGCGGGATCATGGCGGCGACGCTCAGTCCACGATTGGCAGGCAGGATCGACAACGATCCGCCGGCCGCGGCCAGGCGCTCGCGGATGCCGGTGAGACCGAAGCCGGCCGACTGCGCCACGCGCGCCGCGTCGCCGCCGCCATCGTCCTCGACGCGGATCAGAAGCGCATCATCCTCGCCCGCGCGCCGCTCGACGCGCAGGGAGATCTCGCGTGCCGCGCCGTGGCGTAGCGCGTTGGTCAGGCATTCCTGGGCGACGCGATAGGCGGTGGTGGCAGCGTGGCCGCTGATGTCGGTGAAGTCGCCCCTAAGATCGAGCTGGATCATCGGCTGTGTCGCGCTCTGCGAGCGCCAGCTGTCGACGAGATTGACGAGACTGGCCTCCAGCCCGAATTCCTCGGGCAGCGGATTGCGCAGGCGCTTCAGCGCGTCGCGCAGTGAGGCCATCAAATGATGCGTGGCCTGGGAGATCATGCGCGCGTCCTGTGCGATACCGCTATCGCTGCTCTGCCTTGCGCCCGCCGTCTCGATCGTGTTGGCGAAGGCGAGGATGGCCGACAGATTTTGCCCGAACTCGTCGTGCAACTCGCGGGCGAGCGCGCGCCGCTCGTCGTCGCGGATCTCGATCAGGCGCCGCGTCAGCGCCGCACGCTGCTCGGTGACTTCCTCCAGCCGGCTGCCGAGCGCGTCGACGGCGCCCCCGATCATCGCAAGTTCGATCGAGCGGAAGCGCGGAAGTTTCGTGCGATACTGCCCGCGCGCGATGCGCTGCAAGGCGGTGACGATCGCCCGTGCCGGGGCCAGCGTGTGCGCGATCGCGAGCGAGGCCAGCAGCGCGATCGCCGCCGCCATCAGCAGCGCGACGTCGATCACGTTGAGGATGTACTCCCAGGCGAGCGAGATCGCGGCTGCGGCATCCGGTGTCGCAACGACCGCGCCGGCGGATGCGGCGCGTGGACTGACCGGCCGCACCACCTCGGCGTGGCTGCCAAGGAAGGTGGGCACGATCGATGCGAACCAGCGCGGTGGCATCTTGCCGATGCCCTGGCTTTGGCCGCAGAGTGGCTTTTCGAATGCCGCCGCGGGCTGGAATTCGACGCAGACGCCCGGCGAAATCAGCTTCATCGTCTCCAGCGTGCGCCAGTCCGGAACCGGCAGCAGATGCTCGCGCGTTCTGCTGCTGCGCAACAAGAGCTCGTGCCAGTACAGCGCCTGAAGCGCCTGCGCGACCCGCTGCGCGGAGGCCGCAGTCGCCCGGTCGACGCTGCGATAGGCGTCGAACGTGGCCCACAGTGTCGCGGCGGCGAGGCACAGCGCGACGATGACAAGCAAACGGGCGATAAGCTGAAGCACAAGGCGCATGCGATCACCCCAAAGTTTGGTAAGGTCAGACTAACAACGCCGCCGCGCCTTGCCAATTGCGGGGAATGGCAGGATCGCAGCTCGGGCAAAATTCCCGGGCCGGATTGGGCATGGCTCTTTAGACCCGGCCCGGTGGCTTTGGTCTAATCGGCGAGGAATCGCAGGCCGGGAGCAGTGCAGCATGAGTTCGATGACAATTGGACCGATCGCGGGCAGCGCTGCCGACCCGTCCGAGCGCAGCGCGCTGCTGTTCTGGATGATCTTCACAGGACTTTCGATCTTCGCTGTCGTGCTGCTGTGGCGGTTCGGCCTGATCCACCTGATGCTGACCTCGGACCGGACCTACATTTCGAGTGTGATCGCGCTGCTCTATGTCGTCACCTGCGGCCATTGCTTCCTGCGGACCCGGGCGATTGCGCGCGAGGGCGCGGCGGCGCGGCGCTGTCGCGCGGTGCTCGCGGCGCCTGACGGCAGCAAGGTGCTCGATGCAAGTGCGACTTCGCTGCCGCGCGGGCTGGTGCGGGATCATATCGGGAGTCTGGTGACCAAGGCCGCGGCGCAGGACTTCCGTGCGGTCGACCAGACGCTGCTGCTGCGGACGCTGGCCGACCGCCTGCGCGGGTCCAACGGGTTCGGCGCCTTCGTCTCCGACACGCTGATGAAGCTCGGCCTGCTCGGCACCATCGTCGGCTTCATCATCATGCTGGCGCCGATCGCGGGCCTCGACGCGGCCGACAAGGTCGCGATGCGGTCTTCGATGGGGCTAATGAGCGACGGCATGGCGGTCGCGATGTACACGACGCTTGCAGGCCTTGTCGGCTCGATCCTGGTCCGGATTCAGTACTACATGTTGGATGCGGCGACCCAGCGCGTGTTCTCGGACGCGGTGGTCCTGACCGAGACCTATGTGACGCCGGCTCTGGAACGCCGGCGTTCGGAAACGCCGTCATGATGGACGACTTTGGTCTCTATCCGCGCGAGGAATCGTTCGATCCGCTGGGTGTGATGCTGTTCAAGGCGCTCCAGGTGATCGCCTTCCTGTTCTTCCTCGCGCTGCTCGCGGTCTCCCCGGACGCCAAGGACGGCAAGATCGACTCCAAGGCGGAGTTCATGATCACGCTGGACTGGCCGGACAATCACCCCGACGATCTCGACCTGTTCGTGCAGGATCCCGCCGGCAACATCGCCTGGTATCGCCACCGCGAGGCGGGCTTTCTCACGCTCGACCGTGACGACCGGGGCGGGGCCAACGATTTCATCATGGTCAACGGCAAGAAGATCGCCTCGCCGATCCGCGAGGAGATCGTGACCGTGCGCGGCATCGTCGCCGGCGAATACACCGTCAACGTCTCGCATTTCGTGGCCACGACCGGCGAGCCGGTTTCGGCCAATGTGAAGGTGCAGAAACTCAACCCGACCGCGCAGGTGATCTTCGACAACAAATTCACGCTCGATCACACCGGCGACGAGAAGACTGCGGTGCGGTTCAGGCTCGATGCCGAAGGAAAGGTGGTCAATGTGGACCAGCGGCCGAAATCGCTGCTGGAGACGTTCCGCAGCAGTTGGCGCAATGGCGCTGACGTCGACCCGAAGACTGGTGTGAGGGTACGCCGTGAGTAATTTGCAAGCGGTCATCCTCACGCTGTCGGTCGCCTACGCCGTGATCGGCGCGCTGCTCCTGGTCGTTTTGGTCTACGCGCGACTGCACTGGTCGCTGAAAGCGATCACGGTGGTCGTGACCAGCGCCTTCTATGTGGTCAGCTTCACGGAAATGCGCGGGCTGCTCGGCTGGGCCAGCGCGGACCGCCTGCCGGGCTCTTTCAAGCTGCTCCAGGCCCGCATCGTCGAGCCGCATTCGCTGGAGGGTGATCCCGGCTCGATCTATCTGTGGGTGGAGGAGCTCGACGAGGACAATCGTCCGAGCGGTATCCCCCGGGCCTTTCGCGTGCCCTACAATGACAGGCTCGCCGACAAGACCCACGCGGCGCAGAACGAGATCGCGGCGGGGCATCTGCAAGGCGGGCGCGCCGCGGATTTCGGCGGCGGTGAGGGCAGCCTGATCGACATGGTCCGGGAATATGTAACGCCCAAGACGATCATGGAGACGAGCGGCGGCGATTCCTCGACGGGCGAGTTCAGCGCTCCATCGGCCGGCGCGCAAGGCGCCGTGTTCACGCCGCTGCCGCCGCCCCGGATGCCGCCAAAGGACGAGCAATAGGCCCTTCACCATTGCCCCGGGGTGCGCTGGAAAACCGCGCCGCGCTGGCGCATCTTGTTGACCTCCCTCAATTTGGCCTTATCGGCTTTCGATAAGACCTCAAGGGTGGAGGGTGCGTGCTCCTAGCTGTCTTCTCGGATATCCATGGCAACCGGCAGGCGTTCGAGGCGTGCCTGAAGGTGGCCCGCGCGAGAGGCGCGGAGCGGTTCGTTCTGCTCGGCGATCTCGTCGGCTATGGCGCCGATCCCGAATGGGTCGTGGATACCGCGATGAGGCTGGTCGAGGAAGGCGCCATCGCGGTCCGGGGCAACCACGACGAGGCGGTCAGCACGACCAGCGAGACCATGAACGCCGAGGCACAGGTCGCGATCGAATGGACCCGCGGGCGGCTCGACGTGGCGCAACGGCGCTTTCTGGCCGAGCTGCCGATGCTAGTGCAGGACGGCGATCGTCTTTTCGTCCACTCGGAAGCATCGAGTCCCCAGCGCTGGCACTATGTCCGTTCGACGGCGGACGCCGCCAAGAGCCTGATCGCGACGCCTGCCCATGTTACTTTCTGCGGCCACATCCACCGTCCGGCGATCTATTCAATGTCGGTGACGGCGAAGATGACGAGCTTTGTACCCAAGACCGGCGTCGCCGTGCAGTTCCTGCGCGGCCGGCAATGGCTGGCCGTGCTCGGCGCGGTCGGCCAGCCGCGCGACGGCGATCCGTCCGCCGCTTTCGTGCTCTTCGATACGGTTTCGTGCGAGATCACCTATTGCCGCGTGCCCTATGACATCGCGAGCGCGGCGGGCAAGATTCGCGAGAATGGCCTGCCGCCCTGGCTCGCCGACCGCCTATCACAGGGACGCTGACGGCGATGCCGAAACCCCTGGTCAAGCCGGGCGCCGAGATCGACGGCTACACCATCGGCGAATGCGTCCATGCCGGCGGCATGGCGACGCTGTGGACCGTCACCCATCCCGGCATCGAGGTGCCGCTGCTGATGAAAATCCCGCGGGTATCGGAAGGCGAGGACCCGGCCGCGATCGTCTCCTTCGAGATGGAGATGATGATCCTGCCGCGGCTGGCAGGACCGCACGTGCCGGCCTGTTTCGGCACTGGCGACTTCGCCCACCAGGCCCATGTCGTGATCGAGCGCATTCCCGGGACCACGCTCTACAAGCGGCTGCCCGACCTGCCGTTGCCCTACGAGGAGGCGCGGCAGCTGGTTGCGAAGATCGCGGCCGCGCTCGCCGATTTGCACCGCCAGAACGTGATCCATCACGACATCAAGCCGAGCAGCATCATGTTCCGCGATAGCGGCGAAGCGGTGCTGATCGACTATGGTCTGTCGCACCACAATCACCTGCCGGACCTGTTGCAGGCGGAGTTCCGGCTGCCTTACGGCACCGCGCCCTATATGGCGCCGGAGCGGCTGCTGGGGGTGCGCGACGATCAGCGCAGCGATCTGTTCTCGCTCGGCGTGCTGCTTTATTTCTTCACGACGGGCGAGCGGCCATTCGGGGAAGGCGAGACACTGCGCGCGATGCGGCGCAGGCTGTGGCGTGATCCGCAGCCGCCGCGCAAATTGCGGGCGGACTATCCGCCCTGGCTCCAAGAGGTGGTGCTGCGTTCTCTCGAGATCGAGCCGGTCTGGCGCTATCCGACCGCATCGCAGCTCGCCTTTGATCTCACCCATCCGAGCCAGGTCAGGCTCACCGCACGCTCGGAGCGGATGAAGCGCGATCCCCTCGGCGTGGCGTGGCGGCGCCGCTTCAATCTGGGCGTCATGCAGCCGCGCGCGAAGTCGGATGTCGCAGAGCAGATCGCCTCGAGCCCGATCCTGGCGGTCGCGCTCGACACCGAGGAAGGGGCGCCGGAGCTGAACGAGGCGTTGCGCATGACGACGGAGCGGATTCTCGCCACGCTGCCGTCGGCGCGGCTGGCCTGCGTCAACGTGCTCAAGCTCAACCGCATCGCGGTCGACCGTACCCTGGACGAGCAGGGCTCCAACAAGCATATCGACCGCCTGGTGGCGCTCAGGCATTGGGCGACGCCTCTGAAGCTGGACGAGAGCCGGCTGTCGGTTCATGTGCTGGAGGCGGTCGATCCCGCCGCCGCGCTATTGGAATTCGCCGAGGTCAACCAGGTCGACCACGTCATCATCGGCGCACGGCAGGGCTCCTTGAGGCGTACGTTGCTCGGCAGCGTCTCGGCCAAGGTCGCCTCGGAAGCGACCTGCACCGTCACCGTGGTGCGGCCGCCGCGGATGGCTGCGGATTCGTCCGACGCAAGGGAAGCGGCCGGCTAGGCGTCCTGCGGGAGGGATCAGGCCGCGCGGGCGGCGTGGCCGTCGCGCTTGCGGCGGATAGGCCAGGTGAACCGGGGGCCATGCTCGCTATGCTCCGCATGACCGCCGAAGAACTGGATGATCTCGCGGCAGGGTTCGCAATTGAAGAGATTACGCGACGCGGTTGCGTTGGTCATTTCCTTCAGGCAGTTCGGGCAATGCGGTTTCATGGGGTTTCCCGGAAAAAGGAATTCTCAGTGCCGCCGTGGCGAGTGGAGCGAATGGTCCGGGTCCGAATTGTCGGGCCCGGCATCGTCGTTCGGTGCGCCCGCCGCATGCTCGAGGCGGCCAAAGAAATAATCGAGGTTCGGATGCGGGCGGCGCGGGATCCGGCACCGGCGCTTCGGCTGACGTTTCATGATCGCGACCTGCATGGCGTCAATCCCGGAGAAGGCGGGGGTGAGCGATGCGGGCCGAACGTGCCGTGACTTTCACCGGTCCGGCAGATGGGCCAAACACAACAAATGCACTGAAACCAATCCACAACGCCACGCCAGTCCAAACCAGGGTCGTCGTCATGATGTGCTCCCGTCAAAAGCAGGCGAGAATCACTTGTGGTGATTTGCACGAATCAGGGAAGCCCGGATGAGTACGGATTTTGATTGCAATTTTAGGCATCGCCTGCCGCAACACCGGTAAGAACCGCAGGCTCGCGGACGCCTCTGCCGCGTCTGACGATGGCTCAGATCGCTTCGCCCCGCGCGCCCGCGGCCACGTTGCGAATCGCGGCGATGTTGGTCTTGTAGGCCTCCTGCGTGCCGCCCCTGAACACGGAGGTGCCGGCGACGAAGGCATTGGCGCCGGCCGCCGCCAGCGCGCCGACGACGTCGGGACCGACGCCGCCATCGACTTCGATGTCGATCGGGCGTCCTGCTGTCATCGCGCGGATGTCGCGGATCTTGCCGATCGCGGAGGGGATGAAGGCCTGGCCGCCGAAGCCGGGATTGACCGACATCACCAGCACGAGGTCGATCAGGTCGAGGACGTATTCGAGCGTGCTGATCGGCGTTCCCGGATTGAGCGACACACCGGCCTTCTTGCCCAGCGCGCGGATCGCCTGGAGCGAGCGGTGCAGGTGAGGACCCGCCTCCGCATGCACGGTGATGTGGTCGCAGCCGGCCTTTGCAAACGCCTCGAGATACGGATCGCAGGGCGAGATCATCAAATGCGCGTCGAAGATCTTCTTCGTGTGCGGGCGCATCGCCTTGATGACATCGGGGCCATAGGAAATGTTCGGGACGAAGTGGCCGTCCATCACGTCGAGATGGAGCCAGTCGGCGCCGGCAGCATCCACCGCCCGCACCTCTTCGCCGAGCCTGGAGAAATCCGAGGCCAGGATCGAGGGCGCAATTACCAGGGGTCGGGGGGCGAAGGCTTGGGTCATGGCGCAGTTTCCCGTGGCGGCCGTGAGAGAGCAGGCCTCGCCTAACATGGGCCTTTGCGCCCGGCAATGCAGGGGAAGCGAGCTTCCTTCGGGCGGAAATTTCTGCCGTCTGCGGCATGAATTGCCGATGTTCCCGAGCTGCGTGAGGCGTGAGGGAGGCGGATTTCATTGAGCTTTTCGCGCTGGCACGACGCTTGCTGACTTCACTCCGGAACATTGGCTGCGGCATGCCGCATCGGTTGGAGTTGTGCAATGTTGTTCGCGCTTGGTGCCGTAGGCAGTGCGCTCGACGCGTTACAGGCGCTGACGAACTCGAAATCGTCATCGTCGACACAGAAGGCTGGGTCGACGCAGAAGACCGGCTCTTCGCAAGGGGCGACCAACCCGTTTGCGATCGACAGCACGTCCAGCACTGTGACCTCGCCGGTCGGCTCAGGCAAAGGTCCACAGATAGCGCCGGAGACGATGAGCGCGTTGCTTGCCGCGCAAGGTCTCTCGCCTGACAGCGCGAGCAGCGCCACCAACTCGGCGACGTCGAGTTCGACTTTCTCGACGTCCTCGAAGTCGATGAGCCGCGAGGACGCACTGAAGGACCTGTTCTCGCAGATCGATGCGGACGGCGACGGCAAGATCACCAAGTCCGAATTCGAGGACGCCCTCGGCGCCGGTGGCACCAACCTGGCGCACGCCGACGACGTGTTCTCCAAGCTTGATGCGAATTCGGACAACGGCGTCAGCCTCGGGGAGATGTCGAAGGCGCTGAAGGGCGGCCACCGCCACGCAAACTCGGGCAATGCGTCCGGCAGCGGCTCGGAGTCCTCCTCGCAGGGAAGCGGCGGATCGACCTCGACCACGACGACCGCCGCCGACGGCTCGAGCACGACCACCGTCACCTATGCCGACGGGTTCAAGATGTCGACGACGGTCCCGGGCGCCTCCAGCGCTTCGAAGGCATCGGGCGCCGGCAACTCCGCCTATAACTGGTTCGAGCAGATGATGCAGCGCGAGGCGCAGGCATCGTCGGGATCCGCGGCTTCATCCACGTCGATGAGTGTGTGACGCGGGCCTAGTCCGAATATGCGCGCGTGATCTCGCGATAGGTGTAGTGATCGCGGATTTCATGGTTGAAGAACGTCCCCTTCGAGCGCGCAGCCCTGAAGGCGTCGGCAACCTCCGGCGGAACATCCTCATAAACGTAGATGCGCCCGCTGACGAAGCTTACCTTCAGCTCGCGGGTATCGGGGGCGTAGCGGAAAAAGCGGATCACGGACGACGGCATGAGGTGCACCTTGGCCCGTCGCAACAGCGCTGTATCAGGCGTTTCGTTGCTAGCCGAACCGGTCTTTCCACGCCGGCAGCGCGCCCGGGAATGGCAGTGCCGTTGCATTGTAGACGCCGCGGGCGATCGCGCGCGCAACAACGTTGGCGGCGACCAGGCCGAGTTCGGTGAGCTCGACCAGCGGCTCGATCGGCTTCTCGCAGGTGGCTGCGGCAAACAGCACGTCGCCGTCGAGCGGGGCGTGCACCGGATAGATCGCTCGGGCAAACCCGGTCTGGGCGATCATCGCGAGCCGCTTGGCCTGCGCCTTGGTCAGGATGGCGTCGGTGACGACGAGGCCGATCGTGGTGTTCTCGCCGGCGCTTGCGGCGGCTCCGCCCTTGATGCGCATCGCCAGCATGTCTGGCGTGAACTTTTCAGGCAGCCCGCGGGCGCCGAACTCGCCGTTCTGCTCGAACGGCGCGGCCCAGAACCAGGGGCCGGTGCCGACGGTGACGCTGCCGACTGCGTTGACGACCATGATGGCGGCGACCTTGACGCCGCTCCGCATCGTCGCCGAGGCTGAACCAAGGCCGCCCTTGAGGGTGGCTGTGGTGGCGCCGAGGCCTGCCCCGACGCTGCCGAGCGCGAAGTCGTTGCCGGCAGCGGCTGCCGCAGCCGCGGCGTAGCCGAGATCGCGATAGGGCGAGAAGCGGCCCCAGGCCTTGTCGCCGCCATTAAGCAGGTCGAACACGATAGCGCCCGGCACGACCGGGATCACGGCCTCCCGGATCCTGAAGCCGCGGCCCTGCTCGGCAAGCCAAGCCTGGACCCCGCCTGCGGAATCGAGGCCGAAGGCAGAGCCGCCCGACAGCGTGATCGCGTCGACGCGCTCGACCGTATTGGCGACGTCGAGCAGCGAGACTTCGCGCGTGCCGGGGCCGCCGCCGCGAACGTCGATCGCCGCGACCGCTGGCGAATCGAAGATGATTGCGGTCGTGCCGGAGGCGAGTTTCGCATCCTCGGCGTGGCCGACTCGGACACCGGCAATATCAGTGAGAAGGTCTTTCAAGGGCGGCACTCCTGCGCTCCAGGCGGTTGGCTTGAAGCGATAGCGCACGCATGCGCCGCGCTCAACTCGCCAGCGCTGTCCTCAGCATCTTGGCGAGCTCGGATTTGCGGTAGGGCTTTGCCAGCAGCAGCACGCCGGAGTCGAGCCGGCCATGATGGACGATGGCGTTCTCCGTGTAGCCTGAGGTGAACAGCGTCTTCAGCTCGGGGCGCCGCCGTGCCGCCTCGTCGGCGAGCTGCCGGCCGTTCATGGCGCCGGGCATGATGATGTCGGTGAAGAGCAGGTCGATCCCGTTGTCGGCATCGATGATGGTGAGGGCCTCGGCCGCATTGGCAGCTTCGAGTGCGGTATAGCCGAGACTTTTGATCTGGGTCACGACATACTGCCGGACCAGCGCATCGTCCTCGACGATCAGGATCTTCTCGTTGCCGCCGGTGATGGGTACGTTCTTGCTCGCCTCGAACTCGGTCTCCTGCACGCCGCTCGAGCGCGGCAGGTAGATCTTCACGCTGGTGCCGTGGCCCTCCTCGCTATAGATCTTGACGTGGCCTCCGGACTGCTTGACGAAGCCGAACACCATGCTGAGCCCGAGGCCGGTACCTTTGCCGACCTCCTTGGTGGTGAAGAAGGGATCGAACACCCGGTCGATCAGCTCGGCAGGGATTCCGGCGCCGGTGTCGCTCACCGCGATCATGACGTAATTGCCGGGGGCAACTTCGGCATTCATGCTAGCATAGCCGTCGTCGAGAAAAATGTTGCGCGTCTCGAGCACCAGCGTGCCGCCTTCAGGCATGGCGTCGCGCGCATTCAGCGCGAGATTGAGGATGGCGGAGGTGAGCTGGTTCGGATCGACCAGCGCCGGCCAGGCGTCCTCGGTGAGCTGCGGGTTGATGGTGATCTGCTCGCCAAGGGTGGGATGCAGCAGCTTGGCGGCCTCGAGCGCCAGCGCGTTGATATCGATTTCGCGCGGCTGGAGCGGTTGCTTGCGGGCGAAGGCGAGCAGGTGCTTGGTCAGTTGCGCGCCGCGTTCGGCGGCGTCATCGATCAGCTTGGTGATGGCGGCGAGTTCGGGCCGGTCGGCGACGGCGTCGCCAAGGATACCGATCGTGCCGGTGATCACGGTCAGCACGTTGTTGAAATCGTGGGCAACGCCGCCTGTCAGCTGGCCGATAGCATCCATCTTCTGGACCTGCCGGAGCTGGGCCTCGGCGGCCTGCTTGTCGGTCAGATCGCGGCCGATGAAGAAATGGCGCTTCACGGGCTCCGACCAGGTGCCCATCCAGTTCAGAGTGACCTCGTGACCGTCGTAATGGTAGTAACGTGCCTCGAAGCTGCGCTTGATCTGGCCGCGGCGTGCCGCGCGCATCTCGCCCCGCGTCTTCTCGAGGTCGTCGGGATGGATGAATTCGGTCGCGCTGTGTCCGATCATGTCCTCCGGGTTGAGGCCGAGGATGTCCTTCACGCTCGGGCTCACCTGGATGAAATTGCCATAACCGTCGGTGACCAGGATCAGGTCCTGCGAGGTCTCGAAGATGCGCTGACGCTCCTCGATCTCGCGGCGCAGCTTTTCCCTGGACTGTTTCTCTTCCGTGATGTCATGCGCGATTTTGGAGACGCCGATGATCTCGCCGCCGTCGGTTCGAAGCGGAGAAATATTGAGGACGACGTCGAGCGGACGACCGTCCTTTCGGATCCGGACCGTCTCGTGCTGTGCGATCGATTCGTTGCTGCCGACCCGGTTGAGGATGCCCCGGACTTCGGCCCTCCGATCCTGCGGCACGATGATGTCGATCGACTTGCCGATGGCCTCCTCGGCGGAATAGCCGAACAGATGTTCGGCGGCCTTGTTCCAGCCCGTGATGATACCGTCGAGCGTCTTCGTGATGATGGCGTCATTGGCGGACTCGACGACAGCGCCGTACAGGGCGAGGCGCTTGCCGTAATAGTCGCGCTCCGAAGCCGATTGCTGGCGCAGCCTGTCGACAAGTCCCACCGTCTGTGCCTGGAGGCGGACGTTTTCGATCAGCAGCACCGCGAGCACGAAGGTCGCCGCGCAGAGGCCGTAGAGGCGGCCGGCGTAGAAGCCGAGGTCGAACCGGGCGACGTTGACGATCGCCGACAGCGCGATGTCGAACAGCCAGGCGCACATCACGACCATGAGCCAGACGTCGATCACGGAATACGGGCGCCGGAACCACAGCGAGACGAGCGCAGCGAAGCTCAAGGACCACACAAAGGACACCACGGCGATCATGACCTGCGTGTAGCGGCCGTCGCGGAGCAGGACCGGAAGCAGATCATGCCCTGCGGTGACGAGCCATGCGCAGACGATGATGGTGGCAACGACGCCGAGCACGCTGGCGTAGATCGCTTTGCTTGCCGAGCCCGCGATCCTGACGCCGCCGTCGGCCTCCTTCAGCCAGGCATAGGCCAGCACGCACAGCGGAAAGCCGCCGTGCCAGATCATGTAGAGCCAGACGGTGGTCTGCGGGCCGGCGCCGAAAAGTCCGGCCGGTGTGAAAAGCCCGGGGAAGGTGAGGGCATGGACCAGCGCAGTGACGGCGGTGAATAGATAGCCGGTCGCGAGCAGCAGCAACGCTCGCGTCCGCAACACCACGAACTGCGACAGCAGCAGGACCGCGGTGACGATGTCGGCGACAGCGAGGGCGGATTGATAGCTCGCCACGAAGGCGTGCATTGGCAGGAGCGGGATCCCGGCGAAGGGCACGGCCAACGCAAAAACGACTGCGGAAACGCCGACGATCGCCGCTGCTGCAGTGCGGTCTGTCTGGGTGGCCGGCAACGTCGACAGAAATGCGCTTCGATCGGTTGCCGCTGGCACGTCCACGTCTTGCAGATGGGTCTTGAGCATCTCCACCATCTCATTCCGTCGATGTTTTTTGCGTCCAAGGTAGCGGTTCTAGGCACGCATCGTGAACGGAAACGGGCCAGACTCAACCGAAGGTTACAACTTACTTAATTTGGGTGGGAACGCAGTATAGGGTTCGAATAAGATGCGCTTTACTGGGCGGTGTCATAATGCCTTGCCGCTGCAGCGGGTTCCAGGTTTGAATCATGCGATTTTGACTGGAATATCCGGGAGTTGATCCCCCATGCGTCGCGTTCTCATCATCGATGACCAGAAGGACGTCCGCGCCATGGTCGCGATCGTGCTCCGGGTCAACCGTTACGAGGTCACCGAGGCCGAGAGCGGCGCGGCGGGGCTGAAGGCCTTTACCGAGGCATCCTTCGACGCGGTCATTGTGGACATTTTCCTCGGCGACACCAATGGGGTCGAGGTTATTGCGGTCCTGCGCGAGCGTGTGCCGGGACTCCCCGTCGTTGCGGTGTCCGGGATGACGGCGCTCGATTTCATGGAACAGTCGCCCCACCTCGCCAACGTGGTCTGTCTGCAAAAGCCATTTCGGCCGAACGATCTTTTGCGAGCGCTCCATAAGGCGCAGGCCGCGGCGGGCGACGAGCTCCCGGCGGCCGTCTGATTGTCCTGCAAAGACGAAACGCCCCGGGCAAGCCGGGGCGTGGTGGTGATTGTATCGTGGCTCGATCCCGGCGAGGCTTCAGGTGCCTTGGCCGCTGATCGCGGCGTAGCCGCCCTTGGCGTCCCATTTGTAGACGACATAGTCGAGCTGCTTGATATCGCCTTTGGCGTCGTACTCGATCGGGCCGATCACGGTGTCCCACTTGCCGGCCTTGATGGCCGCCATGACCTTCTTGGCATCCGTGGTGCCGACTTTCTTGGCCGCCTGCGACCAGACCTGCATCGCCGCATAGGTGTAGAGCGTGTAGCCCTCGGGGTCGATGTTCTTGGCCTTGAAGGCCTCGACGATCTTCTTGGCGGTCGGCTTGTTGCGCGGATCGGGGCCGAAGGTGAACAGCGTGCCTTCGCCGGCCGGACCGGTGATGGAGGCATACTCCTTGTCAGCGAGCGCGTCGCCGGCCATCAGGATCGTCTTGAGACCCTGGTCGCGCATCTGGCGCAGGATGAGGCCGCTCTCCTGATGGTAGCCGCCGACATAGACCAGATCGATGTTGTCGCGCTTCAGGCGCGAGACGATCGCGTTGAAGTCCTTGTCGCCCTTGTTGTAGGACTCGTACATCTTTTCCGTGATGCCGGCCTTGTTCAGCGACTTCTTGGTCTCATCCGCAAGACCCTTGCCGTAGGTGGTCTTGTCGTTGAGGATCGCGATGTTCTTGCCCTTGAAGTTCTTGGCAATGTACTGCGCCGCGACCAGGCCCTGTTGGTCATCGCGGCCGCAGACGCGCGCCACGTTCCACAATCCGCTGTCAGTGAATTTCGGATTGGTGGAGGCGGGGGTGATCTGGAGCACGTTGCCGTCGGCATAGGCCTCCGACGCGGGAATCGACGAGGACGAGCAATAGTGCCCGGCGACGAACGGAATCTTTGCACCCGCGATCTTCTCGGCGATCGAGCGCGCCTGCTTCGGATCGCAGGCATCGTCCTCGATGTTGAGCGCGAGCTTCTTGCCGTTGACGCCGCCGGCGGCGTTGATGTCGGCCACGGCCATTTCGGCGCCGTTCTTCATCTGGCGGCCGAAGGCGGACTCGCCGCCGGTCATCGGGCCTGCGACTGCGATGGTGACATCCTGCGCGAACGCCGCGCTCGACAGAGCGATGGACGCGCCGAATGCCAGACCGATGAGCTTCAATGATTTCATGAGATACCTCGCGGGTGATCGCCTGTGGAAGTTGCCGGGCACGCCCGGTCCAAACCGGCGCCATTGTTGAATGAATTTAGCAAGAAGTCACCGGCAAAATGCAGGGCTCGGCGGAGATATCTCGCCACGTTCGGCCGCAGATGATCCGCCTTTGGGCTGCCTCAGCCGTGCCTCCCGCCTTCCAGGTAGGCGGCGCGAATCTCGGGGCGCTGCAACAACTCGGAGCCGGTGCCGGCAAGCGTGATCAGGCCATTGACCATGACGTAGCCGCGATGGGCGAGCTTGAGGGCATGGTTGGCGTTCTGCTCGACGATCAGGACGGTCAAGCCGTCCTGCCGGTTGAGGGTACGGATCGCGTCGAAAATCTGGCGGGCGATCAGCGGTGCGAGCCCGAGCGAGGGCTCATCCAGCAGGAGCAGGCGGGGGCGGCTCATCAAGGCGCGGCCGATCGCCAGCATCTGCTGCTCGCCGCCGGACAGGGTTCCACCGCGCTGGGCATAGCGTTCCTTCAGGCGCGGAAACAGCGTGAAGACGCGCTCCCGCGTCGTGTCGCGTTCCGAATCGGTGCATTCGGTGGCGTCCGCCCCCATCTGGAGGTTTTCCGCCACGCTCATGCGCGGGAAGATGCGTCGTCCCTCTGGCGATTGCGCGATGCGCAAATGCGCGATTTCGTGGGTGGGCACGTCGGTGATGTCGCGGCCTTCGTACAGGATCTGGCCGGCACGGGCGCGCGGCTTGCCGAAGATCGTCATCATCAGCGTCGACTTGCCGGCGCCGTTGGCTCCGATCAGAGCAACGATCTCGCCAGCCTTGATCTCGACGTCGACGCCCTTCAGCGCCTCGATCTTGCCGTAAGCGGCGCGCAGGCCACGGATCGCGAGCAGGGGAGCGGTCACGACCCGCTCTCCATCACGGCGATCGCCTCTTCTTCGTCGGCGCCGAGATAGGCGGCAATCACCTTGGGATCGTCACGGACCTCGCGCGGTGAGCCTTGCGCGATTTTGACACCATGGTCCATCACCACGATGTGGTCGGAGATTTCCATCACCACGGACATGTCGTGCTCGATCAGCAGGATCGAGGTCCCCTGCTCGTTGCGGATCGACAGCAGCAGCTCGCTCAAGGCGGCGCTCTCGCGCGCATTGAGGCCGGCGGCGGGCTCGTCGAGGCAGAGCAGCGCGGGCTCGGTGCACATCGCGCGCGCGATCTCGAGCCGGCGCTGGTCGCCATAGGCGAGATTGCCGGCGGCATCGTCGGCGCGGTCGAGCAAATTGACCCGCTTCAACCATTCGGTGGCGAGATCGATCGCGCGCTTTTCGGCGATGCGGTAGACCGGCGCGCCGATCAGGCCGAGCAAGGTGAAGCCGGAGGCGCGCATCAGCGCATTGTGCTGCGCCACCATCAGGTTTTCCAGCGCGGTCATACCGGGAAACAGGCGGATGTTCTGGAAGGTGCGCGCCACCTTGGCCCGCTTGGCGATCCGAAAATCGTTCAGCCGCTCCAGCGCGATGACCCTGCCGTCGTCGTGGGTCAGGCGAATGGTGCCGCCGCTCGGCTTGTAGAAGCCGGTGATGCAGTTGAAGACGGTGGTCTTGCCGGCGCCGTTCGGTCCGATCAGCGCGGTGATCTTCTTCGGCTCGGCCGCAAACGACAGCTCCTGCACGGCGACGATGCCGCCGAAGCGCATGCTGAGCCGGTCGACGTTGAGGATCTGGTCGCTGCTCATCCGTGCCCCTCCTTGACGAGGTCGGAGGAGATCGCGTGTGCCTTGGTCAGGTACACGGTCGGCGCGCGATGGCCGATCAGGCCGCGCGGCCGCCAGATCATGATCAGCACCATCGCCATGCCGAACACCAGCATGCGGTAGTTCTCGAGGCCGCGGAACAGCTCGAAGCCGCCGATCATGGCCAGCGCCGCAAGCGCGACGCCGAGCTGCGAGCCCATGCCGCCGAGCACAACGATGGCGAGCACCAGCGCCGATTCCTGGAAGGTGAAGGATTCCGGGCTAATGAACCCCTGCCGCGTGGCGAAGAACGCGCCGGCAAAGCCGCCGAACATGGCGCCGGTCGCGAACGCCGTGAGTTTCGTGGTCGTGGTGTTGATGCCGAGCGCGCGGCAGGCGACCTCGTCCTCGCGCAAAGCTTCCCAGGCGCGACCGATCGGCAGGCGGCGCAGGCGGATCGTCACCCAATTGGTGAGGAGTGCGAGCGTCAGGATCAGATAGAACAGGAAGACGATGCGATGGGTCGGCGAATACTCGATGCCGAGCCTGGCGGCGAGGCCGTTGTCGCTGTTGTCGAGCGGGATGCCGAAGAAGGAGGGGCGGGGAATGCTGGAGACGCCGTTGGGGCCGCCGGTCAGCGACTGCCAGTTGATGATGACAAGGCGGATGATCTCGCCAAAGGCGAGCGTGACGATGGCGAGATAGTCTCCGCGCAGGCGCAGCACGGGAAAGCCGAGCAGCACGCCCCAGAACGCCGCAAGGATGCCCGCGAGCGGCAGGCAGATCCAGAACGACCAGCCGAAATTGGTGGCAAGCAGCGCGTAGGAGTAGGCGCCCACCGCGTAGAAGGCGACGTAACCGAGATCGAGCAGGCCGGCGAGTCCCACCACCACGTTCAAGCCCCAGCCCAGCATCACATAGGTGAGGACGAGGATCCCTAGGTCGAGGATGTAGCGCTGGTCATAAAAGATCACCGGCACCAGGAAGGTGAAGATCAAAAGCGCCGGCGCAAGGTAACGGCCGAGAAAAGACATGCCGCTGCGTACAGCAGGCGGCACCAGACTGTCGGTGCCGTTGGGGCCGATCCATTGCCGCAAGAGCTCGATCACGATCGAGCCGCCGAACACGACGGCGACGAGGGCGGCGACCTCGCCGAAACGGGTCCAATAGGTGAGTTGGCCGTCGGAGCCGGCCTCGGTGCGGACGCCGACCATCAGCGAGAACAGCACCAGCGCGACCAGCGCGCTGATGAGGGACTTTTTCAGGATGTAGGTGATTCCGGCGGTGCGGCTTGCGTGCGTGGTCTCGTGCGGGATGGCTGTCACGCGGCGGTCCGTCAGACTTTTTCGACTTCGGGACGGCCGAGCAGGCCGGTCGGCATGAAGATCAGCACGACGATCAGGATCGAGAACGCCGCGACGTCCTTGTACTCGACCGAGAAATAGGCCGACCAGAACGTCTCGATCAGGCCGATTGCGAGACCGCCGAGCATGGCGCCCGGCAGCGACCCGATGCCGCCGAGCACGGCGGCCGTGAATGCCTTGATGCCGGCGACGAAGCCCATGAAGAAATCGACCAAGCCGTAATAGAGTAGATACATTAGGCCCGCGACGGCGGCGAGTGCGGCGCCGATCACGAAGGTCATGGAGATGGTGCGGTCGACGTCGACGCCGAGCAGCGCCGCCATGGTCTGGTCCTGCTCGCAGGCGCGCATGTCGCGACCGAGCCGGGTGCGCGAGACCAGCCAGGTGAAGATCGCCAGCAGCACGATGGTGGTGATGACCACCACGATCTGGATGTTCGAGAGCTGGATCACGAAGCCATCGGCGCTCTCGTGCAGCGTATAGCCGCCGGTGATGAGGGGCGGGATCGGCTTGACGCGCGCCCCTTGCGCCACCTGCGAGTAGTTCGTGAGCACGAAGGACATGCCGATCGCCGACAGCATCGGGGCGAGGCGGAAGGAGTGGCGCAGCGGCCGGTAGGCGACGCGCTCGATGGTCCAGCCATAGAGCGCGGTGATCGCCATCGAGACCAGGATCACGATCAAGAGGATCACGGGGACCGCGGTGAGGCCGGTGGAGACCAGCAAAAGGAACGTGATCAGCGCGATGAAGCCGCCGATCATGAAGACGTCGCCATGGGCGAAGTTGATCATGCCGACGATGCCGTAGACCATCGTGTAGCCGATCGCGATCAGGCCGTAGATCGAGCCGAGCACGAGGCCGTTGATGAGCTGCTGGGTGAAATAATCCATAGGCTGCCGTACCCAAACCTGACACCGCTCAAAGGTAGCTCTTGAGTAAAGAGTTCTTGGGCCCCGGCAGCCCTTGAGCATTCTTCCCGTTTTGTAACAGGAGGGAACTGGCGCCCGCAACTGGCCATCCCCGGCCATTGGGGTTTTGCAGAGCTCATTTCGCCGCGGACGTCGTTTTCTCGGTTCCGCACCAGCGAGGAACCGGGTTCCACGGGCAACCAAATCGGGTGCCGGTCGTTGTTGCACCCTGACGTCCAACGAAGGAGTTTCCCCCGATGACGAAGCAGCAGAACCAGAATCCGGGTCAGCAGACTCAGAACCCCGGCCAGCAGCGCCCCGGGCAGCAGCAGGGCGGTGGCCAGAAACCCGGACAGCAGCAGCAGGCCCCGCAGCGCCAGGGCGAAAAGCCCGGCCAGCAACAGGACGGCCAGCGCAGTCAGGATGACTAGTTTGGGAGCCGAGGAGTAGGGAGGGCTCCGCCGGGAGGCGGGCCTTTTTCCTTGGCCGCGCCGGCTGCCGGGGCGATTAAGGTAAACAAAGGGTTTAAATTGCCGCCACAGTCCGATGCGAGTTAGCTCCCCGCAAAGCCGGTGCCTTCCATCGAAGGCTTCGGGCAAACGATGCGGGAAGCGGCAATGTTCAGGAATTGGCGGATCGGCTCGGTGAACGGCGCGCTGGTGGCGGCTTATTTCATCCCGGCCTGGACCCTCGTCGCCTTCAACATCATGGTGGCGCCGGTGCACGGCCTCTACGAGCGGCCGACTGTGGCCGTGGCGCTGTTCCTGAGCGATCATCTCCAGATGGCGGGGATGAGCACGGTGCGTGCCGCCTGGCTGCTCGCGCTGGGACGGCTGACGGTTGTGGCGTTCTTCGCGATCTACCTCGCCCTTCTTTGCATTCCCCGTGTCCGCAAGAGCGGCGGCAGCGACGAGGCGCTCGGCATCGCGCTTGCGATCGGCAGCCTGATCTCGTTCGCCAGCATGGTGATGGCGTCAAAGGTCGGCGAGATGGCCGCGCTGCGACTGCATGCCACCGAACTCCTTCTGCTGCTCGGTGCTGCGATCGTGATCGTGATCGAACGTCCGGAGGCGACACCGAAGACCGCCGAGGCCACAGCGCCGCTAGCCCTCGAGCAGTCCGAGCTCGTGCACAATCGCTGAGGCTTCCTTGACGGCGTGGTTCGCCGCCGGCACCCCGCAATAGATCGCCTGTTGCAACAAGATCTCCTTGATGTCGTCGGGAGTGAAACCGCCCTCGGCGAGCGCCGCGCGCACATGCAGGCGGAATTCGTCCCACTGCCCAAGCGCGACCATGGTGCCGATCACCAGCACCCGCCGCGTGCGCTCGTCGAAATGCGGCCGGGTCCAGATCTCGCCCCAGGCGTAGCGCGTGATCATGTCCTGGAAGTCGGTGTTGAACGCATTGCGACCCGCGATCGACTTGTCGACCCAGGCATTGCCCAGCACTTTTCGCCGCACATTCATGCCGGCATCGCGGCGCTTCTGGTCGTCCATTCTATCCTCCTCTGCGTCATTGCGAGCGAAGCAAAGCAATCCAGAATCCTTCCGCGGAGACAGTCTGGATTGCTTCGCTACGCTCGCAATGACGGTTGCGGCTAGCGTTGCGTCAAAAAGCCGACCACCGCATCAGTAAAGGCGTGCGGCTGCTCGATATTGGAAATGTGGGCGGCGTCGATGATGGTCATGCTCGCGCCGGGAATCTTTGAGCGGATCAATTCGCCCGCCGAGATCGGCGTCGCCATGTCGTGGCGGCCGGCGATCACCAGCGTCGGGCTCTTGATCTTCGGCAGCAGCTCGCGCTGGTCGAGCGTCGACAGCGCCTCGCAGCAGGCGAGATAGCCTTCGACCGGTGAGGCGAGCAGCATCGATTTCATCTTCGCGGTGATCTCAGGCTCGCGCTCGCGGAAATCGGCCGTCAGCCAGCCGGCGATCACGGCGTCGGCGACTGCGGCGATGCCGCCTTCCTTCACCGCCTTGATGCGATTGCGCCAGTTGGTCGGGTCCGGATAGTAGCAGGAGGTGTTGGCGAGGATGATTTTGCCGAACCGCTCCGGCGCATTCGCCCCCAGCCATTGCCCGACCATGCCGCCCATCGACAGGCCGCACCAATGCACCTTCTCGATGTTGAGATCGTCGAGAATCGCGAGCACATCGCGGCCGAAGCGCTCCATCGAATAGGGGCCGGGCGGCACGTTCGACTTGCCATGGCCGCGGCGATCGTAGCGGATGACGCGGAACACCTGCGTCAACGCCTTCATCTGCGGCTCCCACATCTGAAGCGTGCAGCCGAGCGAGTTGGAGAGCATCAGGGTCGGCCCGCCGTCGCGGCCCTCGACGGAGACGTTGATCAGGCAACCGTCGGCATCGATCATGGGCATGCTGGCGTCTCCGTTTTATTTGCGCTTTGGGCCGCTCTATTCGCGCTCGAGGCTGTCGAGCAGCCGGTCGATCAGGGCTTGGGAAGCCCCTTGATAGGCCATCGGCTCGAACAATGCCGCAATTTTCTGGGGCGTAAGATGCGCGGTGACCTGCGAATCGGCCGTGAGCACCTCGCGCAGATGCTTCTTCTCGGCGACCGCGCGCTTGCTTGCGGCTTCAACGAGGTGATGCGCATCGCTCTTGCCGACTTTCTCGGCCAGGGCCATCGACACCGCTTCGGCCATGATCAGGCCGTGCGTCGCTTCAAGGTTGCTGCGCATGCGCGCGGCATCGACCTCGAGGCCCTCGGCAATGTCGACGATCGCAGCGAGCGCGCCCGAGGTAACCAGCATCAATTGCGGCAGCGTCGGCCACTCCGCATGCCATGGACCGGCGCTGCGCTCGTGATCCTGCACCTGCGCAGCAAAAATTATCGCAGCGAGCTGCGGGGCCATGGTCGCGGCACCGAGCGCACTCGCGGCGGCGACCGGGTTGCGCTTGTGCGGCATGGTCGAGGAGCCGCCGCGGCCTTCGCCGGCCGGCTCGAAGGCTTCCGCGACATCGGTCTGCATCATCAGCGAGACGTCGCGGGCGATCTTGCCGCAGCTTCCGGCGAGAATCGCGAAGCTTGACGCCGCCTCTGCGATCCGGTCGCGATGAGTGTGCCAGGGCGCTTCAGGCAGCGGCAGATTCAGTTCCAGCGCGAGCCGCTCGGAAACCGCGAGCCCCTGGTCGCCGAGCGCAGCGAGCGTACCGGCGGCGCCGCCGAATTGCAGCGCGAGGCCTTCGCGGCGCAGCCGCCGCAGACGGCAGCGGGAGCGGGCGAGGCTTGCGGCATATTCGGCGGCCTTCAGTCCGAACGGCATCGGCAGCGCATGCTGCAGCCAGGTCCGCGCCACCATCGCCGTGTTGCGATGCGTCCGCGCAAGCGCGGCAAACCCCTTGATGGCGCGGCTGAGGTCGGCGTCCAATGCATCGATGCCGGCGCGCAAGCTGAGCATGGTGGCGGTATCGATGACGTCCTGGCTGGTGGCGCCCCAATGAACATAGCGCGCAGCGTCCGCATCCGCCTTGGCGACATTGGCGGTCAGCGTCTTGACCAGGGGAATCGCCAGATTGCCCGAGCGCGTCGCGGCCTCCGCCAGCGCGGTCATGTCAATAGCGTCTGCCTTGCAGGCGGCTTCGATCGGGCCCAGCGCGCTTGCCGGAATCACACCGGTGGCGGCTTCGGCGCGCGCCAAGGCTGCCTCAAAATCGAGCATGTTCTGGAGTGTAGTGCGGTCGTCGCAGACCGCGCGCATGACCGCGCTCGACAGCATTGGCGCGAGCAGGGGGGACAGGGATGTGCTCATGTTGCGCGCGACCTAACCACCATGGCCCGCCTCTGCCAATCCCAAAGCGCGCACGCAAGCATTTTGCACTTGCGAATATGCATTGCACTTGGCCAGCATCGCCCTTTCCTTTGCGGCGTCCGTGCGTTACTTCAGCAGCACTATAGTTACGCGATCCGGGAGGCGCCCCATGGCCATGACAATGAACGGCGAAGTCCAGCTTGCGGCGCCGCGCGAGGCCGTGTGGGCCAAACTGAACGATCCCGAAGTGCTAAAGGTCTGCATACCCGGCTGCGAGGAGCTGGAGCGGACCGACGACGGCGGTTTCCGCGCGGTGGCCAAAATGAAGGTCGGTCCGGTGTCGGCGCGCTTCAAGGGCAAGGTCATGCTCAGCGATCTCGATCCGCCGAACGGCTACAAGATCTCCGGCGAAGGCGAGGGCGGGGTGGCCGGCTTCGCCAAAGGCGGCGCGGTCGTCAAGCTGTCCGAGAAGGATGGCGGCACGCTGCTCGCCTATGACGTCGAGGCGCAGATCGGCGGCAAGTTGGCGCAGCTTGGCCAGCGCCTGATCAATGGCACCGCCAAGAAACTGGCCGACGAATTTTTCGCGAACTTCGCCAAGGCGGTGCAGGGCTAGAGGCCCATCACCTTTCACATATCGCCTTTTGTCATGGCGCCTTGCGCCCCGGGCAATGTTGCCCCCGGGCATATTGGCCCATATGATAGGTTGGAATAACTATAAGAACCGCTTCGACGGGACCCGTTGGGGCGCTGATAGAGAGTGCTTATGGCAAAAATCTCCCTCATCGTGAACGGCAATCCTGTAACCGCCAATGTCGACCCGCGGACGCTGCTGGTGCAATTCTTGCGCGAGAATCAGCGGCTGACCGGGACCCATGTCGGCTGTGACACCTCGCAGTGCGGCGCCTGCGTCGTGCATGTCGACGGCAAGGCCGTGAAATCTTGCACCACGCTTGCCGTGATGGCCGATGGCCACGAGGTCAAGACCATCGAGGGGCTGGCCGCCGACGGTGCGCCGCTGCATCCGATGCAGGAAGCTTTCCGCGAGCATCACGGCCTCCAGTGCGGCTTCTGCACGCCAGGCATGATCATGACGGCGATCGACATCGTCCATCGCAAGGGCCACGAGCTCGACGACCACACCATCCGCGAGGAGCTGGAAGGCAATCTCTGCCGCTGCACCGGCTATCAGAACATCGTCGCCTCGATCGCCGCCGGCGCGAAGGCGATGGCGAAATCCGATCTCGCCTAACCCGACACGCGCGCATCCCGCGATCAGGACACCCTCATGTACGAATTCAAGTATCATCGCCCCGGGACCGTGCGGCAGGCCGCCAATCTCCTGGTGAAGAACGAAGACGCCAAGTTGATCGCCGGCGGCCATACGCTGATTCCGGTCATGAAGCAGCGGCTGGCAAGCCCGCCGCATCTGGTGGATCTGTCCCACATCGAGGGCCTCGACGCGATCGAGATGAAGGGCCGCTCGCTCGTGATCGGCGCCACCGCCAGGCACGCCGAGGTCGCAAGCTCCGCTATCGTCGGCGAGGCGATCCCGGCACTTGCAAATCTTGCCAGCGGAATCGGCGATCCCGCCGTGCGGCACAAGGGCACGATCGGCGGCTCGCTCGCCAACAACGACCCGACCGCGGATTATCCGGCTGCCGTGCTCGCGCTCGGCGCGACCATCGTCACCAACAAGCGCCGCCTCAAGGCCGAAGAGTATTTCCAGGGCTTGTTCTCGACCGCGCTGGAGGCTGACGAGATCATCACCAAGGTGATGTTCCCGCTGCCGAAGAAGGCGGCCTATATCAAATTCCGCAACCAGGCCTCGCGCTATGCGCTTGTCGGTGTGTTCGTGGCGCGGCGTCCGTCGGACGTGCGGGTCGCCGTCACCGGTGCCGGTTCTGAAGGCGTGTTCCGCGTCACCGCGTTCGAGGAGGCCCTGAAGAAGCGCTTCGCCGCGAAGGCGCTGGACGGCATCGAGGTGCCGGCGGAAGGGCTGAACAGCGACATCCACGGCAGCGCGGAATATCGCGCGCATCTCATCGGCGTGCTGACCCGGCGCGCCGTCGAGGCCGCCAACGCCAAAGAATGAGCGGGCCGGAATCAATCCGGCCCGATACCTGGCCCCGGTAAGGGCATAAGCGAGACTGGCCTTTCATGACTTCAGCGGTCAAATCTTCCGGTGCTTTGCCGGCATCGGTCGATGCGATGCTCGAGCTTTTGACGTCGCGCGGCTACCTCGCCGAGCGGTCGCTCGCGACGGTGACGTATTTGTCGCTGCGCATGGGCCGGCCGCTGTTCCTCGAAGGCGAGGCCGGCGTCGGCAAGACCGAGATCGCAAAGGTGCTGTCGGCGGCGCTGGGGCGGAAGCTGATCCGCCTGCAGTGCTATGAGGGCCTCGACGTCTCCTCGGCAGTCTATGAGTGGAACAGCGCCTCGCAGATGATCGCGATCCGGATGGCCGAGGCTGCCGGCGACACCGATCGCGACCAGTTGTCGTCGGATATTTTCGCCGACCGCTTCCTGATCAAGCGGCCGTTGTTGCAGGCGCTGGAGCCTGATGTTGCGGGCCCGCCGGTGCTCCTGATCGACGAGCTCGACCGTGCCGACGAAGCTTTCGAGGCTTACCTCCTCGAAATCCTCAGCGACTTCCAGGTGACGATCCCCGAATTCGGCACCGTCAAGGCGCCGCATCCGCCGATCGTCATCATCACCTCCAACCGCACCCGCGAGATCCACGACGCGCTGAAGCGGCGCTGTCTCTACCACTGGGTCGACTATCCTGCCGCCGAGCGCGAGCTCGCGATCGTCAAGACGCGCGTGCCCGGCATCTCCGCCAAGCTGTCGCAGCAGGTGGTGCGCTTCGTGCAGGCGCTGCGCAACCAGGACTTTTACAAGTCGCCTGGCGTCGCCGAGACCATCGATTGGGCCACCGCTTTGTCGGAGCTCGACGCTCGCTCGCTGACGCCGCAGGTGGTCGGCGACACGCTGGGCGCGCTGCTCAAGTACCAGGACGACATCACGCGGATGCAGGGCGATGCCTTGCAGAAGGTGCTGAAGGAAGCGACGAGCGAGAATTGATCTCATTGTCATTCCGGGGCGCGCGTACTGCGAGTCCGGAATCCATCGGGCTGCGGAGACGTGGGGCAATGAATTCAGGGTTCACGCTTAGCGTGCCCCGGAATGACGGCAGAGGCAGCTGAACAATGGCCATCAACCATCTTGCACCTGAGCAGACCGAGCAATTCGCCGACAATATCGTCGGCTTCGCCCGCGCGCTACGCGCGGCCGGCATGCCGGTCGGGCCGGGCGCGGTCATCGATGCCGTGAATGCGCTCCAGGTGATCGACATTGGCACCCGGGCCGACGTCTTCGCCACGCTCGAGGCGATCTTCGTCAAGCGCCACGAGCATGCGCTGATCTTCAAGCAGGCCTTCACCCTGTTCTTCCGTGCGTCGGAAGAGTGGAAGCACATGCTGGATTCGGTGCCGCTGCCGGATAGCGCCAAGAAGAAGCCGCCGGCCGCCTCGCGTCGGGTGCAGGAGGCGCTGTCGCAGCCGCGGATGACGGAGACGCAGCAGCATCAGGAGCAGGATTTGCGCCTGTCGGTCTCCGATAAGGAAATCCTTCAGAAGAAGGATTTTGCACAGATGAGCGCGGCGGAGATCACCGAGGCGCTGCGGGCCACCGACAGGATGCGGCTGCCGCAGGCCGAGTTGCTGACGCGCCGGCACCGGCCCGATCCGCGGGGCCTGCGCCTCGACCTGCGCCGCACGCTGCGCGCCTCGCTCCACACCGGCGGCGACATCATCGACATCCATCGCCTCGGCCGCATCGAGAAGCCGGCGCCGATCGTGGCGCTGCTCGATATCTCGGGCTCGATGAGCGAGTATACGCGGCTGTTCCTGCACTTCCTCCATGCCATCGGCGATGCCCGCAAGCGCGTCTCGGTGTTCCTGTTCGGCACCCGGCTGACCAACGTCACCCGCGCGCTGCGCCAGCGCGATCCTGACGAGGCGCTGGCCAGCTGCTCGGCGGCGGTGGAGGACTGGGCCGGCGGCACGCGGATCTCGGCCTCGCTGCACAACTTCAACAAATTGTGGGCCCGGCGTGTGCTGAGCCAGGGCGCCATCGTGCTGCTGATCTCCGACGGCCTGGAACGGGAGGCCGATTCCAAGCTGGCTTTCGAGATGGACCGGCTGCACCGCTCCTGCCGGCGGCTGATCTGGCTCAACCCGTTGTTGCGGTTCGGCGGCTTCGAGGCCAAGGCGCAGGGCATCAAAATGATGCTCCCGCACGTTGACGAATTCCGCCCGGTACATAATTTGAGTTCGATCCAGGAGCTGATCAGCACGCTCTCCCGGCCGCTGCCGCCGCATCACCGCAGCCTGATCCGCTCCGCAGCTTGAGAGGTAGGCCATGCTCGATCGCGACGAGGATATCCTGAAGGCGGCGGAGGACTGGCAGAAGGCCGGCCGTGGCGTCGCGCTGGCGACGGTCGTGGAGACCTGGGGCTCGGCGCCGCGCCCGGCGGGCTCGAGCCTCGTCATTAATGACGAAGGTACATTCCTCGGCTCCGTCTCCGGGGGCTGCGTCGAGGGCGCCGTGGTCACCGAGGCCATGGACGTGATCCAGAGCGGCAAGCCGAGGATGCTGGAGTTCGGCGTAGCCGATGAGACCGCCTGGAATGTCGGGCTGTCCTGCGGCGGCACCATCCGCGTCTTCGTCGAGAAGGTCGGTTAGCCGTGAAGCTCGAGATCCTGCACGAACTCAATGCCGAGCGCGCCGCGCGGCGGCCGGTCATCCTGGTCACTGACACCGAGAGCGGTGAGCAGCGGCTGGTGAAGGCCAGGGATTTTGCCAGGGACCCGCTGGGCGCCGAGCTTGAAAAACAGCTGCGCATGGGCAAGAGCGCCAATGTCGAGGCCGGCGGCAAGAAGCTCTTCCTCAACGTCTACGCGCCGACGGCGAAGCTCGTCATCGTCGGCGCCGTCCATATCAGCCAGGCCTTGGCGCCGCTGGCGCGCTCGCTCGGCTACGACGTCACCGTGGTCGATCCGCGCACGGCCTTTGCGAGTCCCGAGCGCTTCCCCGACATTCCGCTGGTCGCCGAATGGCCCGACACGGCGCTGCCGCCGCTCAACGTCGATCCCTACACGGCGTTCGTCGCGGTGACGCACGATCCGAAGATTGACGATCCCGCGCTGCTGCACGCCTTCGAGCGCCGCTGCTTCTATATCGGTGCGCTCGGCTCGCGCAAGACGCACGCCAAGCGCGGCGATCGGCTGCGGGCCCAGGGCGCGACGGAAAGCGACATCGCGCGCATTCACGCGCCGATTGGGCTAGCGATCGGCGCCGTCTCGCCGTCCGAGATCGCGGTGGCGATCATGGCCGAGATCACGGCGGTGCTTCGCCTGCCTCCCAAACAAAAAGAAGAAGCGGCATGAAATTCGGCCCGGCGAGCCCCAGGGATGCGATCGGCGGGGTGACCGTCCACACCCTGCGCCAGGGACCGCTGGTTCTGAAGAAGGGCACGACGATCGGGCCCGCCGAGGTCGAGGCGCTGGAGCGTGCCGGCATCAAGGACATCGTCGTGGTGCGGATGGAGGCGGGCGACGTCTCCGAGGACGTCGCCGCCTCCAGCATCGCGCTTGCCGTCGGCGGAGAGGGCATTCATGTCGAGCGCGCCTTCACCGGCCGCGCCAATCTGTTCGCCGCGCGCCCCGGCGTGCTGGTGATCGACCGCGCCGCGGTCGACCGCATCAACAGCATCGACGAGGCCATTACTTTTGCGACGCTCTCTGCCTATAAGCCGGTGGTCGAGGGCGAGATGGTCGGCACCGTCAAGATCATCCCGTTCGGCATTGAAGAAGGCTTGCGCGATGCGGCGGTGAAGGCCGCGGGCAGGGACGTCTTGAAGATCGCGCCATACGTGATCAAGCGCGTCGGCGTGGTTTCGACGCTGCTGCCGGGGCTGTCCTCCAAGGTGATCGACAAGACGCTGCGCGTCACCGCCGAGCGGCTCGCGCCGGCCGGTGCCGGCATCATCGCGGAGCGGCGCGTCGCACATGAGGAGCGGGCGTTATCGGCTGCGATCAAGGAGCTGCTTGCGCTTGGCGCCGAGCTCGTGATCGTGTTCGGGGCGTCGGCGATCGCCGACCGCCGCGACGTGATCCCGGCCGCGGTCACCGGGATCGGCGGCGAGATCGAGCATTTCGGCATGCCGGTCGATCCCGGCAATCTGCTTCTGATTGCGCGGGCCGGCGGCGTGCCGGTGCTGGGCGCCCCAGGCTGCGCGCGCTCGCCGGTCGAGAACGGTTTCGACTGGGTGCTGATGCGCCTCCTGGCCGGCATCGAGGTGACGCGTTCCGAGCTGATGGGCATGGGCGTCGGCGGCCTGCTGATGGAGATCGTCACCCGCCCGCAGCCGCGCGCCAAGCCGGAGATCGAGGGCAACAGTCAGGTCGCGGCCATCGTGCTCGCGGCCGGGCGTTCGACCCGGATGGGCGGCCCCAACAAGTTGTTGGTCGAGTTCGACGGCAAGAAGCTGGTGCGGATCGCGACCGAGCAGGCGCTCGCCTCGAAAGCCTCCGAAGTGATCGTGGTGACCGGTCATCAGGCCGATCTGGTCGAACAGGCGCTTGCGGGGCTGAAGGTGAAATTCGTCCGCAATCCGGATTTCACCGGCGGCATCGCGAGCTCGGTCAAGTCCGGCATCGCGGCCGTCCCGGACAGCTGCGATGGCGCCGTGGTTTGTCTTGGCGACATGCCGCTGATGGATGCCGGCCTGATCGATCGTCTGATCGGCGGGTTTGCGCCCGACCGCGGCAATCTCATCGTCGTGCCCGTCAGCGAAGGCCGCCGCGGCAATCCCGTGCTGTGGTCGCGCCGCTTCTTCCCGGAGCTGATGACGATCGAGGGCGATGTCGGCGCGCGTCACCTGATCGCCAAGCATGCGGAAGCCGTCGCCGAAGTGCCCGTCGACGGCGAGAGCGCCTTCCTCGACATCGACACGCCGCAGGCTCTGGAAGCGGCGCGGCGAGGATAGCGGTGGGCGCCGGTCAATCGAACCTCGTAACCTTCGTGCTCATCGTCCGAATACCTGCCGAGGGTATTGAGGACTTTCGAGCCTATGAGGATGCCGTATTCCCTGACTATGTCGAACATGCGTGGAAACTGAAACAGTGTGGGCGGTCTTTCCTTCCCGGTCATTGGCCTCCCTCCTGCACTGCGCGCGCTGCGAACATGGCGAGCAGACGGCCCCAATCGCCCTCAGTATCGAAGATGCGCCGCATCTCGGCAGCTCTCGTCCCATACCGATCGAGTTTGCGGTGCTCAAGTTCGACGCGGGTGGCTTCTTCGCCTTCCGCGATGAAGAGGACCTCGATCTCGGTCTTCAAATTCGGGTCGTACTGCCAGTCCGCGGTGATGTCTCACGACAGGACGAGGCGCGACGGCGGCTCCCAAGCGAGCACGCTGCCCCAATTGCAGGTGCTGCCGTCGTCGCCGCGTTCGTACCAGAGGCCACCAACCCGCGGCTCCATGATCGCATCGACCGCGCTCGTCTTTCCTATCTTGTAGTGTGCGAGCGGCCACCAGCTGGCCATCTGCTCCGTGAAAACGCGCCAGGCCACCGAGCGGGGCGCCTGCACGGTCATCACCTTGCGGACGCTGTAGGGATCGTATGAGTGGTCGGGCATCTTCTCCATCATCGGGATCTCCTTTCTTTGGCGGCTTCGCGTTCGGCCGCCTGTTTGAAGGCTTTGAGCGTCTTGTCCCAGAACCCGTCGAGCCATCCCCGCAGGCTTTCGAGTCCGCGCGTGTCGATTGCGTAGAGCCGCCGCGTGCCTTCGATCCTCACCACCGCGAGGCCCGCATCCTTAAGCACCCTGAGATGCTGCGAGACCGCGGGCCGACTCACATTGAGGCCATCCGAGATCTCTCTTACGGATCTGTTGCCCTCGCGCAGCCGCATGAACACCCGTCGTCGAGTCGGGTCTCCAAGTGCGTCGAGGGCGCGTTCTGCATTGATCATGTCGATGCTCGCCGTCGACGGACAGTAAGTTCATACTTACCGTAAGCCAAGACTAACCGTTTGTGCGAGGTAGAGAATGAAGCGTCGGCCAGGCTCTTCGAGGATTCCCCGCTATCCGATGTGCCCCCACGTCCTACGTCACGCTTCGCCAGCATCGCGAACGATCTTGGCTTCACCAGTAACCATCGCGGCGCTCGTGGGCCATGCCAAGAGTTCGGTAACGAGCAAATATACATCCATACGCTTGATACAGCGCTCATCATGGCTGCGGATACGATTTCCGGCTACATTCAGGAACTGCTTGACGGCATCGAGTTCAAGCAGACCGCCTACGCGGGATTCACGAAAAGCCGCACTGGCCCGCTTCCTGAAGAGGGCTTCGGGCGGCGATCCAGAGGAGGGCGAGAGGAGCGCCGCTTGGTTG
>NZ_JADPKQ010000110.1:0-158301 GCF_023074015.1 Bradyrhizobium sp. 142 | reverse complement strand
GGCATCTGATGCGATGCTCGCCACATCGGCATGGCCTCGAACACTCCCTCTCGTTCGGCCCTTCGCCTGCGGGACGGCTTCGCAGCCTTCCCACCGACTACTACGGCCTCGGCTGACTTCTCGCTCCGGCTCGACACCGTCGCCCTTTCGGGCACAAGGCGAGATCTCCCCAGGTAAGAACGCACTCCTTCACTGCACGGCCGCCGGATCTACGCCGCTTCCCCTTGATCACGAGAGCTTCGCGGTTTCTGGCCCGCTCGCCCTGGTCGGCAACGCCTTCTATCCGGTTCTTGTCCATCGGCCCGCAGCTTCGTTCCACGCTTCCTCCCCACAATCGGTCGCCCTCATGCAGTTGCGCTTCACTTCGCTCGTTGTGATCAACTCACGATGGGACTTTCACCCATAAGAGTGCACCCATGCTGGGCGCACCAAAGAAAAGCCCGGCCTCGCGAAGGAGGCCGGGCTCTGTCGTTTGCGACTAGCGCGCAGATCAGCCGCGGGTGCGCGAGCGGATCATGAAGCTGTCGTAGGTGTATTCGGCGACCTGCCACCAGAGATATTCGTCGGAGCGGTAGGCCTGCATGGCGTCGATCGACTTCTTGAAGTCGGGGTTCTTGGCCGAGATCTCGGCCCACAATTCGTTGGTCGCCTTGAGGCAGGCTTCCAGCACCTCGTTGGTGAAGGGTCGAAGCTGGGTGCCGCCGGCGACCAGACGCTTCAGCGCCCCCGGGTTCTGCATGTCGTAGCGCGCGGCCATCCAGCTGTTGGCGTTGGCCATCGCGTTGGTCAGGATCGCCTGGTAGTTCTTCGGCAGCTGGTTCCACTTTTCCAGATTGACGAAGGAATGCACCGTCGGGCCGCCCTCCCAGAAGCCGGGATAATAGTAGTACTTGGCGACCTTGGCGAAGCCGAGCTTCTCGTCATCGTAGGGGCCGACCCACTCGGCCGCGTCGATGGTGCCCTTTTCCAGCGCCGGATAGATGTCGCCACCGCCGAGCTGCTGTGGCACCACGCCGACCTTCTGGAGCACCTGGCCGGCGATGCCGCCGATGCGCATCTTGAGGCCCGAGAGATCGGCGACCGTCTTGATCTCCTTGCGGAACCAGCCGCCCATCTGCGTGCCGGTGTTGCCGCAGGGGAACCCGATCACGTTCGACTTCTTGAAGAACTCGTTGGCGAGCTCGTTGCCGCCGCCCTGGTAGAGCCAGGAATTCTGCTGACGCGCATTGAGGCCGAACGGCACCGACGCAAAGATCGAGAAGGTCGGATCCTTGCCGACATAGTAGTAGGAGACGGTGTGGCACATCTCGACCGTGCCGTTCGAGGTTGCGTCGAGCGCCTGGAGGGCTGGGACGACTTCGCCCGCGGCGAACACCTGGATCTGGAATTTGTTGTCGGTCATTTCGGCGACGTACTTCGCCACCTGCTCGCCGCCGCCATAGATGGTGTCGAGCGACTTCGGGAAGCTCGACGTCAGGCGCCACTTCACCTCGGGCGAGGACTGCGCGATCGCCGGCGAGGCCACCGCGGTCGCCGCCGCGCCTGCTGCCGACACTTTCAAGAAATCACGACGCTTCATCTTCAGGTCTCTCCTTGCTGGGGCGTTTCCCCTAGACTTCCTCTTTGCCGCCGCTCATTCCGGCGGGCGCGTTCTAGGCCGCGTCGAACCGAAGGGGGCTTGACTGCCGGGGGCCTTTAACACGGAAGTCCCGCTTGCGGAACGCGACATTGGCATGACAGTGCTCGACGAAAGTCGCATGTCTGCCCATGCGCCCGGCTCAGAGTGCGGCAATGACGCCCTTGAGCTGATCGCGGACCTGCCCCGCAATGGCGCGATAGATCGCCGCATGAGGCCCGCCCGGCTCGCTGTCGACCACGGGGTTACCAGCATCCGAGGTGGCGCGAATCGCCATGTGCAGGGGGATCTCGCCCAGGAACGGCACGCCGAGCTTCTCGGCCTCGTGCCGCGCTCCGCCATGGCCGAAGATGTCAGACTTCGTGCCGCAGTGCGGGCACTGGAAATAGCTCATGTTCTCGACGATGCCGAGCACGGGCACGTTGACCTTCCTGAACATCGCAAGCCCCCGCCGTGCATCGATCAGGGACAGATCCTGCGGAGTCGAGATGATGACGGCGCCCTTCAGCGGCACGTTCTGCGCCAGCGTGAGCTGGGCATCGCCGGTGCCGGGCGGCATGTCGACGACCAGCACGTCGAGCTCGCCCCATTCGACGTCACGCAACATCTGCGTCACCGCCGACATCACCATCGGGCCGCGCCAGATCATCGCGGTCTCTTCCTCGACCAGGAAGCCGATCGACATGATGGCGAGGCCGTAGCGCCTGAGCGGAATCATCTTGCGCGCGTCGTTCAGTGCCGGCTTTTCGCGCAGGCCGGTCAAGCGCGGCACCGAGGGGCCGTAGATGTCGGCATCGAGCAGCCCGACCCTGAGGCCGAGGTCGCGCAGGCCCAGCGCCAGATTGAGCGCGGTGGTCGACTTGCCGACGCCGCCCTTGCCCGAGGCCACCGCGATCACGGCAGCGACGCCCGGAATCTCGGATTGCCGCGCCATCGGCGAGGCGCCGCCCTGCGGCGGCTTGTGGGCATGCACCGGCTGCACGCCCGGCGTGCCGCGGCTCGGAGTTGGCGGCGGGGGCGGCGCGGCGCCGGCCTTGCGTTCGGCGGTCAGCGCCACCATCGCGGTGGTGACCCCCGGAATGGCGCGCACGGCGGCTTCAGCCTCGGCACGGACCGATTCCCAGGCCCGGGCCTCGGCGGCATCGACGTTGATCGAGAAGAAAACCTTGCCGTCGGACGCGCTGATCGCGCTCAGCACATTGGCATTGGTGAGCGCGACCCCGCGCGGCGATTTGATCCGGCTAAGGCTGTCCAAAACCTGTTGCTGCGTCACGCTCAAAGCGCATCTCCTGAATTCAAGATCTGCCCCATTAGAGCGGAAACGCCCAAAAGGCTACTGCCTGCCGATATCGTCAGCCATCTCGGCAGGCGCGGCCCCCTGCTCCTTGGCCGCCTCGTAATTGAGCTCGATCATCACCCCGTTGGGGTCGTGGACGAAGATCTGCCAGAGCTCGCCGCCGGGCACCTGGCGCGAGTCGAATTTCATGCCCTTGGCAGCGAGGCGCTGCTTCATGCCTTCAAAGCCACGGCTGGCGAAGGCGACATGGTGGACAACTCCGGAGTCCGGTTTTTGCGGCTCCGAGGTCGGTGAAATATCGACGAGATGCACCACCGGCTTGCCCTCGCTGTACATCCAGGCCCCCGGGAAAGCGAAATTCGGCCGGGCGCCTTTTTCCAGGCCCAGCACGTCCTCGTAGAAGCGGACCGTCTCGGCCAGCTTGCGGGTCCGGATGTTGAAATGATCGAGCACGCCAACGCTCACGCCCATGCTTTCGCTCCCTTTTTTGAAGTCCTTGGTCGTCCCGACATCCTAGCACAGGAGGCCGCCAAACGAAGCCGTTGCCCTCCCGGCGCAACGGTTTATGGTGCGCCTCCGATCCGCCTCGCAGCGGAACTTGAAGACCCCCGCTGGCGTCCCGCGCCCGGCAAGAACCGTAAAACCCAAACTACCGACAAGGTACCACACATGGCTAAAGTCGCTTTCCTCGGTCTCGGCGTGATGGGCTTCCCCATGGCCGGACACCTCGTCAAAAAAGGGGGCCATGAGGTCACCGTCTACAACCGCACCGCGGCCAAGGCGAAGGAGTGGGCGGACAAGTTCGGTGGCAACACAGCACCGACCCCGAAGGCCGCCGCCGAGGGGCAGGATTTCGTGATGTGCTGCGTTGGCAACGACAATGATTTGCGCGCGGTCACGATCGGCGCCGACGGCGCGTTTGCCGGCATGAAGAAGGGCGCGACCTTCGTCGATCACACCACCGCCTCGGCCGAGGTCGCCCGTGAGCTCGATGCGGCCGCGACCAAGACCGGTTTCAAGTTCATCGACGCGCCGGTCTCCGGCGGCCAGGCCGGCGCCGAGAACGGCGCGCTGACGGTGATGTGCGGCGGCGCGGCGGATGCCTATGCCGGCGCCGAGCCGGTCATCGCCGCCTATGCACGGATGTGCAAATTGCTAGGGCCTGCGGGCTCCGGCCAACTGACGAAAATGGTCAACCAGATCTGCATCGCCGGGCTCGTCCAGGGCCTCTCCGAGGGCATCCACTTTGCCAAGAAATCCGGTCTCGATGTCGCTTCGGTGATCGAGGTGATCTCCAAGGGTGCGGCACAGTCCTGGCAGATGGAGAACCGCTACAAGACCATGAACGAGGATAAGTACGATTTCGGTTTTGCGGTGGAATGGATGCGCAAGGATCTCTCGATCTGCATCGCCGAGGCCCGCCGCAACGGGGCCAACCTGCCGGTGACCGCGCTGGTCGACCAGTTCTATGCCGAGGTCGAGAAGATGGGCGGCAAGCGCTGGGACACGTCCAGCCTGCTCGCGCGCCTCGCACGCTGACATCTGAAGGATTGAAGCTGCCTTGCTGACCGCGATCGCCGCAATCTTCGTCCTGGCCTATGCGGCGATCGCGCTCGAGCATCCGCTCGGCGTTAACAAGAGCGCTTCGGCGCTGATCGGCGCTGGGCTGCTCTGGACCATCTACGCGATTTTGACGGGCGACCACGCGCTGATCGGCCGTCAGCTCGACGAATCCGTCGCCTCCACCGCGCAGATCGTGTTCTTTCTGATCGGCGCGATGACCATCGTCGAGGTGATCGATGCCCATGACGGCTTCGAAGTCATCACCTCCCGCATCGGCACGACCAGCCAGGTCAAGCTGATATGGCTGGTCGGATTCGTGGCGTTCTTCCTGAGCGCGATCCTCGACAATCTGACGACCACCATCGTCATGATCTCGCTGACTCAGCGGCTGATCGCGCGGCGCGAGGACCGGCTGCTGTTCGCATCCCTCATTGTCATCGCCGCCAACGCCGGCGGCGCATGGACCGTGATCGGCGACGTCACCACGACCATGCTGTGGATCGGCGGCCAGATCAGCCCGCTCAACATCATGAGCGCCGTGTTCCTGCCGTCGCTGCTCAACCTGCTGGTGCCGCTCGCATTCGTCAGCTTTTCGCTCAGGGGCAAGACCATCGCGCCGCCGATGAAGGACGACGGATTGCAGAGGGTCGCTCCGTTCGAGCGGAACGTGATGTTCTATCTCGGGCTCGGCGTGCTGATCGCGGTGCCCGTCTTCAAGACGGTCACACACCTGCCGCCCTTCATGGGCGTGCTGCTCGGGCTCGGCCTCGTGTGGCTGGTGGGCGAGATCGTTCATCGCGACAAGGACGAGCACGTGCGCAGTCCCCTGTCGCTCGCCAACGCGCTGACGCGGATCGACATGGGCTCGATTGTGTTCTTCCTCGGCATCCTGCTCGCGGTCGCCTGCCTCGAACATGCCGGCCTGCTGTCCATGCTGGCCAGATGGCTGGATGCGACCATCGGCCGCCAGGATATCATCGTCGTCGTGCTCGGCCTTCTCAGCGCCGTCATCGACAACGTGCCGCTGGTCGCCGCGACCATGGGCATGTACGACATCGCGCATTATCCGCCCGACAGCTTCCTCTGGGAGTTCATCGCCTATTGCGCGGGGACCGGCGGATCGATCCTGATCATCGGTTCGGCCGCTGGCGTTGCCGCCATGGGGCTCGAGCGCATCGAGTTCCTCTGGTACGCCCGTCGCATCGCAGTTCCGGCGCTCGCCGGATATCTGGCGGGGGCCGTGGTCTACGTGGCGCAGCAAGCGCTGCTGCAGTGAGCGGCGTGGACCGGATGCAAATTAACGCCCGGTTAACGTAATTCTTTAGCTCCTTAAGTCACCTCTTAAGGATTTCTTGCCAGAGATAGACAATGCAGAAAGCCCGTCTCGCGCGGGCAGGAATTGTTGTTGTTGTTCGATGAGTAAAGCCGCTGAAAAGCCCGAGGTTGTGCAGCTTCCGGCCGAGCCGGTGAGCGCGCCATCGGCGAGCAGTCGCCGAGCGGCGGCGCAGCGAGTGCGCGAGGCGCGCGACAAGTTAACGTCGACCAGCGGAACCCGGCCCGCCTTCGATGCAGAGTTGCTCCGTCAATATGCCCAGACAAGACTGTCGGCCTCCTATGTCGTGATGCTGCTGGTGGTGGCGACCGGCGTGCTGTTCGGGCTTTGGATGCAGCCGATCCCGGCCGCGGCCTGGACCGCAGGCATGCTCTGCATCCATGTCGCGATGACCCGCAGCTGCCGGCGTTTCCTGAGCGAGACGTCATCACCCACAGCGACGCGCGTATGGCGGACGCGCTTCGTCGTGCTCGACCTGCTCTATGGCCTGTGCTGGATGGCAATCTTGATCCATCCCGTGCTCGACACGGTCACGGAAACGCTGATGATGTTCCTGATGCTGCTGGTGATCGCAGTATCGAGCATGCTGGCGGCCAATCTGCCGATCGCAGCCCTTGCCGCCACCGCGCCGGTCGCGGTTGCGATGGCGCTCAGCTTTGCGATGACCGGCTCGCTGGACAATTACATCCTGGCGGCGCTGGCTCTCTCGGCCGAAGGCTATTTCGTATTGCTGGCGCACCAGCTGCACTCTTCGACCTTCGCCACGCTGGAGGCGCGCGCCGAGAAGGACGCACTCATCGGCGAACTCGAACAGGCCAAGGCGATCTCGGACGAGGCACGTCACCGGGCCGAAGCCGCCAACGTCGCCAAGTCGCGCTTCCTGGCGCAGATGAGCCACGAGCTGCGCACGCCACTCAACGCGATCCTCGGCTTCTCCGAGGTGATGAAGAGCGAGATTTTTGGTGCGCATGCGGTGCCCGTCTACAAGGAGTACTCCGGCGACATCCACAATTCCGGCGTACATCTGCTCAACCTCATCAACGAGATCCTGGATCTGTCGCGGATCGAAGCCGGCCGCTACGAGCTGAACGAGGAAGCGGTGTCGCTTGTCGGCATCGTCGCCGACTGCCATCATCTGATGAAGCTGCGCGCCTCCAGCCGCGGCATCACCATCCACGAAGTGTTCGAGCAGGGCATGCCGCGCCTGTGGGCCGACGAACGTGCAATCCGTCAGGTCGTGCTCAATCTGCTGTCCAACTCGATCAAGTTCACCCCGCAGGGCGGCGAGATCTGGCTCAAGGCCGGCTGGACCGCGTCGGGCGGGCAATATCTTTCCGTGAAGGATACCGGCTCCGGAATTCCCGAGGACGAGATCCACGTCGTGCTAGCCTCGTTCGGCCAGGGCTCCAACTCGATCAAATCGGCCGAGCAGGGTGCGGGCCTCGGCCTGCCCATCGCAAAGAACCTGATCGACCTGCATGGCGGCACGTTCACGCTGAAATCGAAGCTGCGGATCGGCACCGAGGTGATCGTCACCTTCCCGCCAGAACGCGTGATGAGCGCGCTGGCGCCGCTGTCGGAGGATGCGCCGCCGCTCCAGCCGGAGAGTTCCGCGATGCCCGACGAGAAGCGCCGGCCGCGCCACAAGCCAATCATGAGCGCAGGCACGGGCTCTTAAACAGATGCTTGCAGAAATGCCCGACGAACCCTCACTATGCCAAAATGAGCAAAGACACGCCGTGCGTCGCCGTCTGCATGATCGACCCCAAAACCAAGCTGTGCTTCGGCTGCGGCCGCACGCTGCCCGAGATCGCGCGCTGGCACGCCATGGACAGTGCGGAGCGGCTCACAGTGATGGCGATGCTGCCGGCACGCATGTCGGCAGCCGGATTGCAGCCGATCGCGGGATTGTCGAAGCGCGCCTGACCAGCGTGCGCGCGCGTGGAGGCGTGCGATGATTCGCTTCCTGCTCGTTCTCGTCATGCTCGCCTGCACCGCTGGTGCCGTCGTCGCCTATGGCGATCCCGACCAGATCGTACGCGCCAGCCACAGGGTCTCGCACATGTTCCGCGGACAGGCTGCATCACCCGCGCCCGCGGTGCAGATTCAGCGCGGCCAGGCCGGCGAGTTCGCGCTGCGCGCCAAGATCAACGGCGTTGTCGCACCGATGGTGATCGATACCGGCGCGACCTCGGTCGTCCTGACCTGGGAAACCGCGAGAGCGATCGGGCTGCCGCTGGAGATGCTCGAGTATGATGTCGACCTCGAGACCGCGGGCGGTCACACCAAGGCGGCCCGACTCACGCTCGACCGTCTCGCCGTCGGCCACCTCGTCGAGAAATCGGTGCCGGCGCTGGTCGTGCAGCGCGGACAGATGAAAACCAACCTGCTCGGCATGAGTTTCCTTGATCGCCTGGAGAGCTGGGGCGTGCGTTCCGACAAACTGATGCTCACCGGCTATCCGGAGCTTCAGGGCGGCCACCGCCGCTCGCGCACAGCGGTCGACTAGGAGCAAACGGACCCCGAATGCCTGTGACTAGGCAGCCGCCTCGGCCGGCGCGCATGTAGCAACGCGTGCGATCGCATCGCGCAGCACGCCTGTGTCTGCGCCCGGCTTCGTCCCTTGCTCGGCGAGATGGCGGCGGAAGGCGCGCGCGCCGGGCACGGCGTGGAACGCGCCGACGAAATGCCGTGTGATGGCGTGTAGCCGCGTTCCGCGCGCGAGCTGCTGCTCGATATAGGGCATCATCGCCTCGAGCACGTCCTGCATGGTCGCATGCGGCGCCGCCTCGCCGAAGATGTCGGCATCGACCGCGAGCAGCCGCCACGGCTCTTGATAGGCGGCGCGTCCGAGCATCACGCCGTCGACATGGGAAAGATGCGCCCTCGTCTCGTCGATGCCACCGATGCCGCCATTGATGATGACCGGCACATCCGGCATCGCGCGCTTGAGCCGGTAGACGCGGTCGTAGTCGAGCGGCGGGAGGTCGCGGTTCTCCTTCGGCGACAGACCGTTCAGCCAGGCCTTGCGGGCATGCACGATCAGCGCGTCGCAGCCGGACGCGACCACCGCTCGCGCGAGTGCATCGAGTGCCGGTTCCGGATCCTGGTCATCGATGCCGATGCGGCATTTCACCGTGACGGGAACGGCGACCGCGCGCTTCATCGCTTCGACACACGCCGCTACGAGCTGCGGCTCCGCCATCAGGCAGGCGCCAAAGCGGCCATCCTTCACGCGATCGGACGGGCAGCCGACATTGAGATTGATCTCGTCATAGCCGAAGTCCTGCCCGATCCGCGCGGCCTCTGCGAGCTGGCGTGGATCCGAGCCGCCAAGCTGAAGCGCAACCGGGTGCTCGAGCGCGTCGAACCCGAGCAACCGCTCCTGGTCGCCGCGAATGACCGCACCGGTGGTCAGCATCTCCGTATAGAGCAGCGCCCGACGGCTCAGATGACGGTGAAAGACCCGGCAATGCCGGTCGGTCCAATCCATCATGGGTGCAATGCAAAATCGATGCGATAACATATTGATGTTATTTCGCTTTATCATCTGATCCGGAATAGCTGATTTTTGGGCCGACTGAAGTTCAAAGCTGACTATTGGGGCATTTTCCTTTCATTTCAAGTTCTTAAGTCGATCGCCGGTTCGTCCCTTGATGGCGCCGCACTTTCTTCGGTACAGCATTGCAGTACCGAAGGAGTTCATGCAGTACCGCGCTAGTTTCAACCCTCCTTACCAATCCCGTGCAAAGTAACGGGCCGCTCTGGCGACGCCTAGCTAGGATAGAACAAGCGCCATCGTAGATTTGGCGGCGATAGAGCAAGGAAACCTGCAGACGGCGATCCCGAGGTTGGCGTTTGCGCAATCAGAACCGCAGACTTGCGAAAGCTTCGGCCCATATTGGGCTCGAAGAATGATCGTTGCCCTCCGAAGGCAAAGGTCACACGTTCGAATCGTGTCGGGTGCGCCAGATTTTCCTTATCTTCCAGCGGGGTATGTGCGCGCGTACTTGGGCTCGGGCTCTGCCTGATTCCAGCGAGCAAGCATTAATCAGGAGAATCGTCTCCGAGCGCAGAGAACTGACGATGTCGGTCGAAAGGTCGCCGACTTAAGAGCAACGATCGATTCCGTAAATACTGGATCTATCTGGCAGCCGGACGCGTGATACCTCATCCAATCTTCGCTTGAAACAGCTAAGGGGGCACTGGAGCGAACTCAGCTCGAAAGTCCACGATCGGACGAAAGCGATCGATATCGCGGAGACTCGAAAGGGGGCGCGTTTTCGGCGCCGCCTCGCTATCGGCATGATTGCTCGACATGCCGCGTAGCGCGGTCGCTCCTCCCCTCTGCAAATCGGCGCGAAACGACGTCCTTCAAATGTCACGACTTTCAGAAACTTGTCGTTCCGAACGGGGACCGCTTCACTACATGCTCCAGGCTATTCGCTCACACCGTAGAACTTCATCTGGTAGTCGTGGAACAGCCTGCTTCGACCTTCGGCACTCGTGCCCAAATATGGCGAGTCGTTCGTGGAGCGCGTCGACTTCTCGTCGAACGACAGATAGGTGCCGCTGTTGGCTCGGGTGCTCCGGGACCAGGTCGGCAAGGTGTCTCCGTTGGGGTCGCCGGTCTTGACGAAATTGACCCACATCGACGACGCCTGCTCCGCAAGTTCGAAGTCATAGGGACTCCACTGGCGTTGACCTGGATCATTGCGAAGGGAGTTGAAGGTGTACCAGAGGTCCGACGAATGCCATGCGCCATAGAACTCGCGATCACGTCCGGGCGGGGGGCGATCGAAGTAAAACACATACACCCTGCTGGCCGGATTTCTGGCGGTGAGGAGTGGACCCGCAATCCGGTTCTGCTCCAGCACCAGGTCCGCCTGGGCTTTGAGGTGCTGCCGGTAAGCATCGAGCTTAGTGGAGGCCGGGTAGAGCTTTTCAAACGAATACCTGGCATACAACTCTTCACCGAGAAGCTTTTTCCAATAGGCATGGAAGGCAGGAATTTCCATCACCTTGTCCGGCGCGCCGTCCAGGGCGGTCCTCTCGTCGGCGACCGTGCCAATGATGACGTCCACACCATTGAGCGCGCCCTCCTTCAACAGGTCAACCGAATCCCTGGTCAGGACGTTACCGTCGATAACTGCATACATGTTGCTCGTCACGCCGTACATCTCATCGGCCTTTGCCGGGTCTTTGTAAAACTCCTCGATCGGGAGCTTCCTCAGGTCGTCCTGAGTGCTGCCGGGGAAGTATTTCTGAAAGACCGGGCCGGCCGCGGCCATTTTGTCTTCGAGCGTCACATAGTTCGGCTTTCCCGGTTGCGCCATCACCGTGGGGCTACTGTGCATGATCGCGCGATGGAACAGACCCTTGGCCAGCGGCGTGGAAAGAAGAGTTCTGACGTTGCGCGATCCGGCCGACTGGCCGGCGATCGTCACATTGCCCGGGTCGCCGCCGAACGCGCCGATGTTCTTTTTCACCCACTTCAGTGCTTCCACCGCGTCGAGGACCGCAAAGTTTCCTGCTCCTTGGTCTTTCATTCCAGGCAGTGCGAGAAAACCCATGATGTTTAGTCGATAGGCTGCCGAGACAACAATGATGCCCTTGGCTGCCAGCTTTGCCACGTTGAACTCAACCTCGGAATTGTTGCCGTGGCGATTGCCGCCGCCATGGTAGTACAACATCACCGGTAACGAACCGGTGGCAGGTTTCGGGGGAACCCAGATGTTCAGGTAGAGGCAGTCCTCGCTGTCCTTCGGATTCCTGGATGGATCCCAATAATATTCGTTGAAGTAGAAGGTCCCTGGCGGATTCGCGCTGGCGAGCTGGTAGCACCGGTTCGGCCATGCGGTGCTTTCTCTCACCCCCGACCATGACACCACGGGCTGAGGCGCCTTCCAGCGGTTGTCGCCCACCGGCGGCGCGGCGAACGGCACCGCCTTGTAGACGGTGACCCCCGCGACGTCGGTGGGGATGCCTCGGATCTTGCCGCCTTCGACCGAAATAGATGGATCGGAAGTCTGGGCAACGGCAGACGAAAAAATCAGTCCTGCCAATCCCACAACGGAAATCATTTTGTGGAGCCTTATCATCCGCTTCCTTCCCTTCAAAGCTGCCGGCGTCATTCGGCCCCCGCTTGGGTGTAAGTGCGACATTCGGCACATCAACAATCGTCTAGACAACCTTGATCGACATGTCCGGCAGGCCCTCGAGCTTGCACAGCAGCACGTCGCCCTTCACAACGGGGCCGACATTCTCCGGCGTACCGGAATAGATGATGTCGCCGGCCCTCAGTTCGAAGGCTTCCGAGAGCTTTGCGATCTGCTCGGAAACGCTCCAGATCATCTTGCTGAGATCCGAGCTCTGCCGCACGGTCCCGTTCACTGCCAGCGAGATGGCGCCCTTCTCGAAATGGCCCGTCTTGCTGGCGGGATGAATCGGCCCGATCACCGCGGCATAGTCGAAGCTCTTGCCGATCTCCCAGGGCTTCTTCTCCGCGGCCATGCCGTTCTGGAGGTCGCGCCGGGTCATGTCGAGGCCGAGCGCATAGCCATAGACGTGATCGAGCGCCTTCTCGGCGGGGATGTTGGTGCCGCCGGATTTCAGCGCCGCAACGAGCTCGACCTCGTGATGATAATTCTTCGTCAGGGACGGATAGGGATGATCGGCGATCTCGCCGATCGCGACATTCTGGATCGCGTCGGTCGGCTTCTGAAAGAAGAACGGCGGCTCGCGGTTTGGATCCGAGCCGCGCTCGATCGCGTGCGCCGCGTAGTTGCGCCCAATGCAGTAGATGCGGCGGACCTGAAATACCTGGGTTTCGCCGACGATCGGGATCGTCACCATCGGCACCGGGAAGATCGACTTGGGCCCCGCTTGCGCGGCGGCTGGCGCCGTGTCGGTGATACCTGCCGCTGTGATTGCGGCTGCGGCGGTGAGCACATTGCGTCGTGACGTCTTTTTCATGATACCGTTCCACCAAGGAGTTGGTGCTCTCGTTGAGAGCAGTCATTCGAAAGGCCAAACAATCAATGGGCCAGCGGATCCGGCCGCATCTGCACTTTATAGACTTTGGGTGATGCCTCCTTGCCGCCCTCGCCATGGAAGCTCGCTCGTGTCCCCGTGGTGGTCCACAAGCCGCGACCTTTCCAGCCTGCATTGGGATCGTCGATACGGCCGTCGACATTCTTGGTGAAGAAACCGAGCGGATATGGATTGCGCAGATTCACGAACTGGCCGTTGACGAGAGCCAGCAGCGACTCGCTGCCGTTGGCGCTGGCGATCGGCACATTCGCGCCAAGCCCGAACGTGTTGTAGCGATCCACCCAGACATAGTAGGCGTGATTGGCGCTGCCGCCGGCATCGAGCCCTCTGAATTGCGGTCCCGGCATACGCCAGGATTTCCATCCCTCCGAACACTGCTTGCCTTCCGCGGTAGTCGGACCGTTGAGCGGGCCCTTGCAGAGCTTACGATCGAAGCTTGCGAGATGTCCGCTGGACAACACCGTCCACACCACGCCGTCGAGTCCGATGTCGAGACCGCGCGGACCAAACATGCCCTCCGGCGGCTGGTATACTTCGGCGAGCGCAGTGTTGGCCGGATCAGGCCCCGGCAGCACTCGGACGATGTAGCCAGGCTGGTCGATGCGCGAGAAGCCACGATCCATCGCCTGGCCCCAGACTGTGTCGTCGGCCGGGTTCGGCATGATGCCGTAGAAGGACGCGGCGATGCGCTTGTCCTTGGTTGGATCGAGCGGGTCCTTGTGCTCGACATAAGCGTCACGCTTGCCATTGCCATTGGTGTCGATGATCAGTGGGGTCCAGCCCTGCGATTTCACGGCATCGAGCGTCTCGCGATACTGCTTGGTGTTGAGCCAGCCGACGATGCCGCCGCCGAGGCCCGGACCGCCGGAGCTGGTCCACAGCGTCTGACTGGCATCATCGTCAAAGTAGAGGTGATGGGTCGTGAAGCAGGTGTTGATAAGGTCCCACTTGCCCGTTGCCGGATCGAAGCGTGAAAGCTGCCGCAACGAGGTTGCCTGCGGCGCGACCTTGGCCGACGGCAGGTCCGAGCCTTTGCAATAGTCCGGATTGGCCGGCGGGCGCAGGCGCGCGGTGAACCAGACCTTGCCCAGCTCGTCCATCATGACGTTATGGATGCTGGTATGGCCATCCCAGATCGGCTCGTCGTCCCAATAGGCCGACGGACCGCGCGGGGCATCTGTCGACGACGGCGTATTCGGATCGAGATAGGGATGCTTGATGGTGCCCGCGACATTCTTCACGGGGTCGAGCGTGGGCACGAGATCGGAGCTTTCCTCCGACGATCCGTAGATCAGGCCGTTGGCGTTGACGCGCGGGTTGCGCTTGTCGGTCGATATCGCATCGTGCTGGTAGCGCGTCGGCGCGGCCCAGTCCCACATGGTGTAAACAACATTGCGCTCGATGCCCTTCGGCCGTTCAGGCCTGTCGAACGGCAATTCACCGGCTGCGACGCGATCGGTCCATTTCGAAAAGAGGTCGTAGACCTTCTCTGGCCCCATGCTGGCGAGAACCGTGGCCATATATTCCTGAGCCTGGCCGGCCTGGGTGCGGACCGCCCATGCGGTGTGGGAATCATAACCGTCCGTGAACAGCTTTGGAATTTCGCGGATGCCCCGCGATCCCAGTGCGTGGCAGGACTGGCACATGTTCTTGACCGTATCGACCCATTGCGCCTGCGACTTCATGGTCTCTGGTATCTTGTTGCCCTTGTCGCCGGTGCCCGGAAATTCTTCGGGCTTCGGAATGTCGAGCATCGAATACCAATACATGCCCGGGTAGTTTTGCGCGTCCTGCTTCGACGTGGCCGCAACAGCCTTGAAATCCAGCACCTTGCCGGGACGGGCCTCCTGCTGGGACGTATCCTGAAGGCCATAGCCGCGTACCCAGACCTTGTAATAGGCGGCAGGGAGCTCGGGGATGACGAACCTGCCCTGATCGTCGGTCACAACCACCTTCGCGTACTTGGTCGGCAGGTCCCTGGTCTCGGCGATCACCCAGACGCCGGCTTCGGCGCCCCTGTCGCTGACCACCTGCCCACCGATGTCGTTGGCGGATATCTCGATCGTCGCCGCCGACGCGCCTCCGTGCAGCAACATGGTTGCGCCGATGCATCCGGCGAGGAACTCCTTGCCCGTCATGATTCTTCCCTTCTCTATGGTTTTTTCTGTTTATATTTTCGCAGCACTAGGCCGCAAAAGCCTGTCGTAGTCCCGCAATGTCGTCCAGCCGTTCCAGCTTCTCGATCTGTCCGATCAGTCTCTCCGTCTTGTCCGCTCCCAAGACCGGAAGAATCAGATCCCGCGCCTTCGCACTGACGGCCTCGGTGTTGAGCGGGTTCTCCTTCGTTCCCGGCGGATACTTTGTGAAGTGATCGATCTTCCTGCCATCGGCCAACGTCACCTCGACAACCGCGCCACGCGGCGCGGCCGGATCCATCAGCCCCTTGTCACCTGCCAGCGTGACCTTCGCGCGCTGCTCTAGAATCTTTGGATCGCGCGTCAGGGCAACATCATGGCTATCGTTGAACGACACAGCCCCCTTCACGAGCGCAACCGCCACGAGATGTTGGCAGTTGACGTCCGGCATTACGCTCTCGCCCACGATTCCCATCGCGTCGGTCGGGAGCTTGACAAGAATGCTGCGCACGTTGTCCGGCGTCAGACCATGCTGCTTGCGGAGCGACAGCATCGCATCCAGCGGCGACTGGATGGGATAGCCGACCGAAAAAGTCTTGATCGCGGTCTCCGTGACGTAGAAGCGGCTGCCGAGATCCCTCACCATCTCCTCGGGCTTTGGGTCGGTCGACAGCGCGATGAAGAGATTGTGGGTGCCGTCCAGCACGTCGTCAACACCCGTCAGTCCAGCCTTCACCATGTCGACAGCCATCACACCGTTGCGCGCGCCCATGCCGGCAAAATCGAACGCCTTCTCGATATGGTCCTTGTCCTTCACCCAGCTCCAGAGGCCAGAGACCTGCTGCGAAGAATAGGAGATCGCGTAACGCATTCTCTTCTCGTCGAGGCGCGCCAGCGATGCGGCCGCACCGAGGGCGCCGAATGTCGACGAGGTTCCTTCCGCGCTGCGATGTGAGCCGCGCACGAGATCCGGTCCCAAGGCCATCAGCAGACGACAGGTCAGGTCATAGCCGAGTGTGACGGCGCGAATGAATTCCTGGCCGCTGCGACGATCACGTTCGGCCAAGGCGAGCGCGGCAGGCACCACCGAGCATCCGGGGTGCGCCTTGGTGACAGGCTCGAAATCATCGGTCTCGTCGGCGTGGGCACACATGGCGTTGGCAAGCGCCGCGTTGACCGCGGTTGTCCGGAAGTCGGAGCCGACGACGGAGGCCTGGGCGTCGCCGCCGAGGCTTCGAACGTATGTCAACGCCATCTCGCCGGGCTTCATACGGGAGCCCGAGACCATCGCACCAAACGTATCGAGAATGCGATGCTTGCATTGGAGAACGACCTGCTCGGGAAGTTCCTGATCGCGGGCGGCAACCATGTAGCGGGCAAGCCGCTCGGTGACGCCGGGCCCCGCGGCCCAAGCTCTTCCGCATGTCGCCGTGACGGCCGCGGCCGTGGCCGCAGTTTGCAGGAAACGTCGGCGCGATGGCATGCTTCTCTTCTCCGGAGTCAAGCTGAGACTGACATTTTAGCGATTTCCGCTGCGTTCGGCAGACCTTCGACATTCCAGCAGGCATCCATGACGCGCCGGATCATCGCGGCAGGGATGATGCCGTCCGCGAGGTCGGAAAACTTCGTCTCAAGCTGTTTGTCGGTCATCGGCACCTCAACGCTGCCGATCGCATGCCCGATATAGCGGTTCAGCTTGCGCCCGTCCTTGAGCACGACGGTCAGATCAACCTGTTCCGGCTTGATACCGGCCGTGATCACCGGGCCCACCTTGCCGCGCAGCGCGACGATGGTCGGATCGGTCACGGCGCATCGCTGAACTGTTTCTCGCCGCCGGCGCCTTCGACGATCGCAGCCGCAACCGCATGGTAGATGCTGAACTTGCCTTCTAGCCCCTGCCGTGGCGTCTTCTTGCCGGTAAGCTCCAGCACCAGCGGATGAACCTTCACGTCGACCCGTTCGATCTGGTCGGCGGTCAGCTTGTTCTCGTTGCGGAGCTGGATTGCCGCATCGATCGCCGGATGCAACACGATCCCGCAGGCGAATGGCTTGTAGGTGTTGAGTGCGGCCTCATAGCGCTTGCCGAGATCGCCCAGGATCTCGTTGTAGTCCTGCTTGGTGCTGATCGTATTGGCCCAGCCACGCTTGGCCTCGATCATCGCGTCGGAAGAGGTGAAGTTCTTCGACGCCAGAATGGCCGCGAAGATGCCGCTGGAAGCTGCGCGACCCGGGTTGAAACTCTTATTCATCGAGCCGAAGGACTCCCGCAAACCAACCGGTTGGGACGCGGCCAGTGCGAGCGCCCAGGTCATCTGCTGCTCGTTCAGCTTCAACAGCTTGCCGACGGCGGCCGCCGAGCCGAATACGCCGGCCGTGCCGGTAATGTGCCAGCCGACATCGTAGTGGTTGGGATAGACGGCATTTCCGATCCTGCACTCGGTCTCGATGCCAAGCACGAGCGCGTTCAAGAATTCCTTGCCGGAGACCGGCTGCATTTCCGACAGGGCAAGGACGGCCGAGGCCACCGGGCCGGCGGGATGGATGATCGTCTTGTGTCGTCGTAGTCGAAGATGTGGCTCGACACGCCGTTGATGAAGGCCGCGTTCATGATGTCGAACCGCTCGCGCCGCCCGAACAGGGAGGCTTGCTGCGGTCCGGAGAACGGCCCGAGCGCCGCGACCGCGATATCGACCGTCTGGTGATGCGAGCCACCGATCGCGACGCCGACCCAGTTCAGAAGCGTGCGGACGCCCTCTTTCCGAACATTGGCGGGCAGATCGTCATAGCTCGCCGTGACGATATAATGTGCCAGCGCGCGAGTAACCTCCTTGGGTGGCGCGGCGGCAGTCGTCGCGGCCGGGGCTTGCGCGAAGGCGGCACCGGTGCCGACGGTCGCGAGCGGAAGCGCGGCCGCGGCCTGAAGCAGGGTTCTGCGATCAGTATGCATGAGAGGCCTCCTTGACCTTGATCGATACGAGTTGCGCGGCGAGACGGACCGCACTTTCCAACGCGCCGGTCTTGGCCACGCCCTGGCCCACGATGTCGAACGCAGTGCCGTGCGACGGCGTGGTGAAGACGGTTTCGAGACCCGCGGTGACGGTGACGCCGCGGTTGAAGCCGCGCAGCTTGGTCGCGATCTGGCCCTGGTCGTGATACATCGCGACCACGCTGTCGAACTCGCCGGCGAAGGCCCGGACATACACAGTATCGGCGGGATACGGTCCGGTGCAGGCGATCCCGGTCTTTGCAGCGGCTTCCACGGTCGGCCGGATCATTTCGATCTCGTCCCGACCGAACAGGCCGCCCTCGCCGGCATGCGGATTGAGCGCGGCCACCGCAATTCGTGGCTTGGCGACACCGGCCTTGCGCATCATCCGGTCGACCAGCTCGATCGCATCGGTGATGCTCGCCGGATTAATGCCGTCCAGCGCATCGCGCAGCGACTGATGCCCGGTGACGCGCGACATCCATTGTCCGTCCAGCACGTTCATCTCGGAAAAATACGTCTTGTGCCCGAGCAGGTACGCAAACATCTTGTGCTCGTCGGGAAACTTCCAGCCGCCGTCGAACATCGCGCGCTTGTTCAGAGGCGCGAAGGTGATCGCATCAACCTCGCCGTCCTTTGCGAAATCGATCGCGCGCGACAGCGTCTCGCCGGTCAACCGGCCGGACTCGGCGCTGGCCTTGCCGATCGGGAATTTGCCGGGATCGGTGTTGCCGAGATCGACGAGCTGCACCGTGCCGCGGCGCCATAAAGCGGCGTCTGGCGAGGCGATCCGCTCGACCTTCAGTTTCACCCCGGCCTGCACGATGCCCATTTCGAGCACGCGGGCGTCGCCGATGACGACGAGGCGCGCGGCGTCAGCGAGCCGGTCGTCGGAGAGAATGCGCGCGATCTGTTCGGGGCCGATGCCGGTGCAATCGCCCGGCGTCAGCGCGACGACCGGCAGTTCATTGGTGTTGATGGTCATTGATCCTTACTTCACCGTCTGGATTTGAGCGGTGGACTGAGCCCAGTCCTCCCGGTTGAATTCCCCATCCCACTTCGCGACGACGATGGCGGCCACGGCGTTACCGATGGTGTTGGTGATCGCGCGCGCCAGCGACATGAAGCGGTCGATTCCGAGCAGCAGCGCCAGCCCCTCCGCCGGCAGCCCCGCGGCGACCACGGTCGCGGCCAGCGCAGCGAACGCGCCGCCGGTGACGCCGGCCGCGCCCTTGCTGGTGAACAGCATCACCACGAACAGGCTCAGCTGCTGTGCGGCGGTCAGTTCGATGCCGTAGACTTGGGCGACGAAGATGGTGGAGAGCGGCAGCGTCAGCGCGACGCCATCGAGATTGAAAGAATAGCCAGAGGGAATGACAAGGCCGGCGACCGCACGTCCCACGCCCGCCTTCGGCAGCTTCTCCATCATGCCGGGGATCGCGGTTTCGGACGACGAGGTGCCGAGCACGACCAGAAGCTCAGTGCGCAGCAGGCGCAACAGGTCCATCAGGCGGATGCTGACCAGGCGACAGATCGTGCCGAGGATGACGAAGATGAAGAACGCCATCATCGCCCAGGCGGTGCCGACCAGTAGCGCCAGCGCGTAAAGCGTGGCGGCGCCGAACTTCGCCACCGTGAAGGCCATGGCGCCGAAGGCACCGATCGGGGCCAGCGCCACCACGACGTGGACGACGCTGAACACGAGCTCGGTCACCCGTTCCATGCCGGTCCGCAATGGCGCAGCCCTCTCGCCGAGCAGCAACAGGCCGATACCGCAGAGCAGCGCAAGCACAAGCACCTGGAGCACATCGCCGGCGGCGAATGCGCCGACGAAACTTTCCGGGATCATGTGCTGGATGTAGGCCGACAGCGAGCCGACATGCGCTTGCGAATAGCGGGTGACGGTCTCCGCCTGCTGCGCGGTCGCATGGGCCACGCCTGCGCCGGGCTCGGCCCAGCGCACCACGACGAAGCTGAACAGCAGGCAGAGCGTCGTCACCACTTCGAAATACACGAAGGCCTTGAGGCCGATGCGGCCCACCGCCTTCATGTCACCGACCTGCGCGATGCCGGTGACCACGACCAGGAAGATCAGCGGCGCGATCGTCATCTTGATCAGTGAGATGAAGCCGTCGGCGAGCGGCTTGAACTCGACGGCAATGGCTGGAAACATAGCGCCGAACAGGACGCCGAGCGCGGCGCCGGCGACCACCAGGACATATTGCTCGCGCCAGAACGGCTTGCGGCCGCCTTCGGTAACCGACCTCGAGATAGGCTCAGACAGCGGCGTTGCGGCGACCTGCAATTGCTTTCCTCCAACGGCATCGTCGCGCCATGCGTCGATGGCACTTTGTTCTTTTCTTGCGATCCCGTTTACATTGGACCAGTGACGTTTCAGGCGCTAATGCCGTATCGGAATGATTTGAGGACAAAACGTCATATGGACTTGATTTGGCTGGAGGATTTCCTTGCTGTCGCTGAGGGGGGCGGGTTCTCCCGCGCCGCCGCGCGCCGCCATGTCACCCAGCCGGCGTTAAGCCGTCGCATAAAGGCGCTGGAAGAATGGCTCGGTACACCGTTGTTCGAACGAAGCACTCATATCGTTACGCTGACTCCTGCCGGGCAAAGCTTTCGGCCCGTAGCGGAGGACGTGCTGCGCAGAGTGCTGAATGGCCGGGAAGAGGCATTGGAGGCGGCGCGACTGAAGGCGGAGACTATCCAGTTTGTGGCCACGCACGCGCTCTCGCAAACGTTTTTTCCGGATTGGATACGAAACGTCGATCAATTTGGGACTGATTCGGCTGTACAGCTAGTAGCCTCCAACTTTGCCGGCTGTGAGAAGCTGCTGCTGGAAGCCCAAGCGCATTTTCTGTTGACTCACTATCACCCCACGCTTGTCACACGACTTGATACGGATCGCTTTCAGCGAATCGAGTTGAATACCGACGTGCTGATTCCGATCAGCGCACCTGCATCGAAATTCACCGCGCAGCGCGGCCGTAGACGAAAACCGACACCTCGCTATCAATTACCAGGTTCTAGCAAGATACCGCTACCCTATCTTGCTTACCACCCGGGATCGGGTGTGGGACGAATCGTTAGTTCGTTCCTTGCTGCAAAGGAGCCTGTAGCAGTTCTGGTCCCGAGCTTCTCAGCGCCGGTCATGTTGCTGATCGACATGGCGCGTGAAGGCCGTGGCATCACTTGGGCACCCCACAGTCTCGTTCAGAGCGAAATTCAGAGCGGTCGGCTGATAAGAGCGGGGGGCGAAGAATGGGATATCGCAATCAGCATCTGTCTGTTTCGTTCCCGCGCGCGCTTAACCAACGCGGCTGAAATCTTTTGGAGCGCGATCAAGAAGTTTAAGGGCATCTATAATTAAGAGCGCGTGCTCTGAACGACTGCCTGCGCTCCAGAAGCTGCAGATCGGCTACCAGTTGTAGGCGCTAGGCCTGACCGAAGTCGATAGGGCTAAAAGCCGACGTTATCGGCTCCCTTGAGAAGAAGCATCTCGCGTGCCTCAGCCGGCGTCGCGATCTCCACAGAAAGCCGATCTAGAGCCGCTCGAATTGCTGTTACCTGTTCGGCATTGGATTTCGCAAGCCGTCCCCTGCCTATAAACAAGCTATCCTCTAAGCCCACACGAATATTGCCTCCCATCAAGGCAGCGGACGTTGCAAACGGAAGCTGATGACGACCAGTCGCCATCACCGACCATCGGCACTCATCTCCATAGAGCTTGTCGGCAATGCGCTTGCAATGTGCCAAATTCTCGAGGTCAGCACCCTGCCCGCCGAGGACTCCAAAGATGGTCTGCACGAAGAGCGGCGGCTGGACGAGCTTTCGATCGAGGAAATGAGCAAGCGTGTAGAGATGTCCGGTATCGTAGCACTCGAACTCGAACCGGGTGCCATGGCCCTTTCCGAGACGTTCAAGGATGGCCTCGATGTCGCCAAAGGTGTTGCGAAATATCCAGTTTCGGGAGCTCTCAAGATAGTCTCGCTCCCAGTCGAATTTGAACGCCGCGTACTTCTCGGCGGCCGGATACATTCCAAAATTCATTGACCCCATATTGAGCGAAGCGAGCTCCGGCGCCGCGCGCAAAGCCGCCGCTAGACGCTGGTCCAGTGACATTCCCTGCCCCCCGCCAGTCGTGATGTTAACGACCGCATCAATGGACTGCTTGATCCGAGGCAAGAACTGCATGAACACGTCCGGGTCAGCGGTGGGCCTGCCATCTATCGGGTCTCGCGCATGAAGATGCAGGATCGCCGCGCCGGCTTCGGCCGCTTCGATTGCCGATCGAGCAATTTCATCCGGCGTAATCGGAAGATGTTCACTCATCGTCGGTGTGTGTACCGATCCCGTTACCGCGCAACTGATAATGACCTTTTGCATCGCTGCCATCCTGCGCCAAGCCTAGCGAGCGGTCGTGCGGAGCTGCTGAAGAGCCCCGGCCCACATTTTGAGCTGATCAAGCATCGTGCGCGCGGACGTGGCATTGAGATCATTTGCCTTGAAGGCTGAATCGACGATTTGTGCCGGGACCATCGGGATGGCCACGCCCTCCGGAATTGGGACCATCTTGAGCGCGGAAATGGTCGACTTCACCGCCTGCACGGCGCGCGTGCCGCCGGATAGGCCGCCATAGCTCACGAATCCGGCAGGCGCAAAATTCCACTCGCGATAGACGAAGTTGAGCGCATTGAGCAGCGATGGCGGCGGGCCAAAATTGTACTCCGGCATGACGAAGACCAAGGAATCTGCCGATTTTACACTTTCCGACCAGCGCTTGGTGTGCGCATGCGCATAATTCCCTAGCGCGGGGTGGGCGGGCTCGTCAAAGATCGGCAGGTCGAACGTCGCGAGGTCAACGAGTTCCGGTTCGAACGCGCCATGTTCGACTGCGAAACGGTGAAACCAGTTTGCAACGAACGGACCAATCCGATTTGGCCGCGTACTCGCGATGATAACATTCAGCTTCATTTGGTATCCCCCGTGGTTCGCGAAGCTTCGCTCGTGAACAGTTCGTTGTCCGCGACCCGACATGTGAAATCCGGGCCGCTGTGTATGCCGCTTCGAGCGCGCTACGTTGCCTGCGCGCTACCAGTGCTCACCGACAATATCTTCTCCGGCGCATCGGCGAGATCTCCGCGCCAGGCCACGTGCAAATCCGGCCTCAGCAGAAGCAGGCGGGCGCCGTAGAGCGAGCGCAAGTCCGGCCGCCCATTCACAAGCACCATATCCAGAGGAAGCCGCAGATCGCGGCCGGCTTTCTCAAAAGCCGCGATGTGGGCCGGCTTGGCATCGAGCCCCAGCAAGGTCATCCCGAATCCGATGCGATCATGAACCGACACACCTGGCTGGAGCCATGCGTGCGGCAGCCGCGCGCCAGGTGCCGCGGTCGGCTGATAGAGACGACTGTCCGGATCCGGCAGGGAGCCCGCTTCATCGAAGCAGATCGGGGAGCCAACATACCGGTATCCGAGTTCGATGCCCTTTTGCTCGTGGCTGCGGCGTTGATATTGATCGACCGCCTGTGCAAGCCACTCCCAGGCCTGCAAGCCTTCCTTGGTCTTTTCGACCACCAAGGGAGAGTACAGGCTCCGCCAAGCCGCGCCACCTTCGGCGGCATATGCGGCGGCCTTGCAGTTGCGCACCGCTACGGGCTGCCGTTCGTCGTGATAGCTGTCGAGCAGCCTCGCTCCGCCCCAGCCGCGAAGCACCGCGGCCAGCTTCCAGGCAAGATTGTCCGCCTCGGCAATTCCGGTGTTCATCCCGAAGCCGCCGGTTGGGATATACTGGTGGACCGCATCCCCGACCATGAAGACACGGCCCTTGCTGTATCTGTCAGCGACGACGAGGTGCGGCGTCCATGCGCCTACGTAGAGCAGTTCGACGTCGAGATCGAGCCCCAGCGCCTCCCGCAGTTCGACGCGGGGATCAAGCTTGGAGACGTCTGTATCGGCCGCGATCTGAACGTGCAGAGACCATCGTTTGAGGTCATCCTGGGCCACCAGTGTGGCCTGACGCTTACCGGCCAAATAGTAATGGCGGAACGGCGGCAACCCAGCTTGCTCCAGCAATTTGGGGCAGCGGAAAAAGATCATGAACATCCGCGAAACTGCCGATCTTCCTGACAGGGGAATATCGAGCAGCCTGCGGACCGTGCTGTTGCCGCCGTCGCAGCCGACCAGATAGCTCGCACGCAGTTCTTCCGTTTGACCGTCGAACGTGCGGACGGTTGCGCGAACGTCATCCACCCCCTTCTGCAGCGCTATCAGTTCCTTGCCAAAGTGAACCGATACATGTTCGATGGCTTCAGCCTCCCGGCGCAACAGCGCTTCGAGATTGTATTGCGAGATACGTTCGTAGGGCTCGCGCGGCATGCTGCCGTCGAAACACTGAGCGATCTGCCACTGCATCTCGTTGATGGATGGATACGACAGCACCTTGTAGGGCTCCTCTCGCAGAGACGGCCCGACATAGACGTCGAATCTCGCATCAAGCGGCCAGCCAGTCTGCCGTATCTTGTCAGCTAGGCCCAGTCGTCCAAAGATCTCCATCGTCCGCGGATTCGAAAGATCCATCTTGGGAAGGATACCGCCCTTCTCCGCACGCTCGATCAGCATGCAGCGAATGCCAAGGCGACCGAGCGCGACGGCGAGCGTCAGCCCAACCGGCCCCGCACCAACAATTAGGACTTCGGTGTCTGTTTGCGTGGACGAAGGTGAATCCATTTCTTTTCCACCATTGATGGGTTCTGAGAGCGCGTGGCGTCACCCGCGGCGGGCCTCAGGGGCTGATGACCTCGCCGAATCGGACCCAGCTCTGGCCATCGAACCTGATCATCTGCATCTGTTCGAGCGGGTAATAATCCTTCGGCGATGTGTTGATGGAAATACCTGGCAGCAGCAGAGGCGCATGATAGTTCTTCAGATTGGCCGTCTGGGCCATGACGTTTTCACGGGAGAGGTCGTCTCCGCACTGGCGGAGCACCTGCTCCATCGTGGCCGCAATCGAGTAAACTTGGGCCACCGTTGCAATATCCGCCATCTCCGCGCTGAAATTGCTCTCGAAGAACGATTTGAAGGTTTTCACCTCGGGATCGTCGGCCCATGCGGGATCAGAAGGGTCCTTGATGAAGGTCGTCGAGACCAGTCCCTTGGATTGCTCGAGCCCGGCAACTGCAAGGACGCCCTGGACCGAGGTACCAGCGAGATTGACGACGTGAACGGGATTCCAGCCCATCGCGCTGACGCCGCGAATTGCCAGTGCGGCGAAGCGCGGAGTCGAGATATCAAGCAGCACATTGGCTCCCGATGCCTTCAGCGTCGCCAGCCGCGAGTCGATCGTCGGGTCCGTGACTTCATAAGACGCCTCTTTGACGATGATCGAATCTGCGGCAGCGCCGAGCCGCTCCCGGAAATGCTTGACGTAATCTTTGCCGTAATCGTCATTCTGCAAGAGGATACCGACTTTGGCATCTTTCAGCGTCCTGATGTAGTCGGCATAGATTTCGGCCTCGATCTTGTATGGTGGCGTCCATCCGATCGTCCACGGAAAGTGCTCCGGATCGCCCCATTTGGTCGCGCCGGTGATGACAAACAGCTGCGGGACCTTCTTGGCATTCAGGTATTTTTGGACCGCGGTGTTGGTTGCTGTCCCGACGGACCCAAACACGGCGAGAACCTCTTCGGATTCGACCAACTTGCGGGTCTGCTCCACCGTTTTGGGTGGACTATAGGCGTCGTCGAGCGAGATGAGCTTGATTTTGCGCCCATTAACCCCGCCCTGTTCGTTGAGCTTCCGGAAATAGGCGTCATGCGTCTTGCCGATCACACTCCAGGCGGATACCGGGCCGCTATAGGGAATCGTTTGACCGAGCTTGATCTCGGTATCGCTGACCCCCGGCCCGTATTTCGGTCCAGCCCCGGCGGGGATCGACGCGACCATTGCGATCAGGCCGGCGATGGCCGCGACGGCGAATGGACGTGACTCCCGGTTTGCGGAACGAGCGGGCGGCGCAAGGTACGGCGCTTTCGGCATGAGCATTCCCCCGTGTGGTTGTTTTGGTTTCGCGTTGTTGCGATCAAGTGCGCTCGGAGCGCCGCTGCATTTCCGCCTGCAGCCGTGTTGCGTGTTCCGGGTGCGGCGTGAGAATCTCGGCTTCCGATTCGCCTGCTTCCACGCGCATCGCGAGAACGTCCGGATCGAGCGTCACACCAATCGGATTGAGGTTGAAGGCGCGCGTTGACAGCCACGCGTTGAGCTTTTCAACGTCTGGAAAATTCTCGACGGATAGCTCGATGCTGTTGCCGTCGGGATCGTGATAGTACATCGACGTTGCGACGCCGTGATTGACGCACCAGTGCGGCTTGATTCCGAGCTTGCCGACGGCACGATATACCGCGACGACATCGGCAAGCCGCTCATAGTGAAATGCAATGTGGTGGATGTTCGAGTTTTCCGCTTTCGGCGCCTTCCCTTCCGGGACCTGCAGGATGGCCAGCCGGTCTTGCGCATCATCCCACGTCAGGAAATTGATGACGGGCGTCCGCATCACGACCGACATGCCGATTACGTTGCAGTACCAGTCGATCATCGCATCGACCTGCGCAGTCTTCAGCACGACATGCGCATATTCCTTGGGCCGCGGAACCTGGCGCGGCGGAAGAACGCGCGCGGTTTCGGTCTTCTTCAGCGCTTCCTCGATCATGCATCCACCTTTCTCGTCTATGTGCCGCCGGCATCGACGGCGGTGCGACCGCTACTCCGCGGCCACCGGGTTTGAGAGCGTACCGATTGTAGAAACCGTGACATCCACCCGATCTCCCGGGCGCAGCCAACGCTTCGTGAGCGCACCGATGCCCGCCGGCGATCCCGTGAGGATCACGTCACCAGGCCGCAAATGGAAAATCTTCGAGATGTAGGCGATCAGCTGACTGAAGCTGAAGATGAGATCGTCCATCGTGAGCTTCTGACGAAGTTCGCCATTGATGCGAGTTTCCAGAACAAGCCGGCTTGGATCCGGGACTTCATCCGATGTGACGATCCAAGGGCCGAAACTGCCGCTGGCTACGAAATTCTTGCCCGCGGTGACTTGGTTCGAATGTTGCTGAAAGTCGCGTACGCTACCCTCATTGTAGCAGGCATAGCCGCCGATGTGGGACAGAGCGTCCTGTTCGGAGATATTGCGCCCTTCCTTGCCGATCACGACGGCAATCTCACCTTCATAATCGAGTTGATGGGAAGTTCCCGGAATGATGATCGGCGTGCCGTGCCCGACATGGCTGTCGCTCGTGCGCGTAAACAGCCGCGGATATCTCGGGTAGTCGCCCGGCGTCCGCTTCATCAGCTCGGCGGTTTCCTCGAAATGACTCTTCGTATTGAGGCCGACTCCGACAATGAGCTGGGGGTCGAGAACGGGCGGCAGCAAGCGGACCGAGGCGAGATCGACCCGGGGCCACCGGTCGGCGAGTTCGTCAGCTTGACCGGGAGCAAGATTCAGGAGGCCCCTGATCGACCTGGGACAGCGATCGTCGCCATTGGCGACCAGGACGCCGTCTTGCGTGACGATCCCAAAGCCGGCCCGGCCCTTCAGTTCAAAACTCGCAAGCTTCATGAACAACTCCCTTAATCATATATGATCATATGATTTAGCTGGAGTCAACGCCACCCGGGCCTGTGCGACTGCCGTGACTCTGCTAGGGTGCGGATGCCTCGCCCCGGGGGCGCTTCACGCGGAATAGGAATCCGAAATGCTCGAAGATCCGACGCGCGGACGGCCGGTGCTTCCATTGACCGAGCAGATTTACGCCGCGTTGAAGAACGAAATTCTCGACGGCCTTTGGGTCGGCCGGGAGACCTTTCCCGGCGAAGATGAGGTCGCGAAGCGGTTCGGCGTCAGCGTCATAACCTCGCGGCGGGCGCTCGAGAAATTGACCGCTGAAGGCTTCATTGAACGCGGGCGCGGCCGGAAAGGGCGCGTCATCCGTGCGCCGAACAATGCGTTGGGAACTGCACCCGTCATTTTTCCAATGAGCGCCACGCCGTACAAGTACAAAGCTCTTTGGCGCGGAATCGATATCGCACCCGCCGAGGCATGCGACGCGTTTGGCCTGCCACATGGCTCCGAGCTCTGGCAGGTCAAACGGCTGCGCAGATACCAGGGCCGTCCCCACAGCGTGAGCTATAATGCCCAGCTCCCGGAACTCGGCCGACGCCACGCGCTGAAGGACCTCAATAATCTACCGATGAGCGACATACTCAGAATAGCCGGAGTTGCGCCAGCGGAGATGGTCAGGCGTGCCGGTGTGGCGAACCCTCCAGTCGACGTCGCAACAGCTCTTGGCGTCGCTTTGCATGCGCCGATGCTTACCTACACTTTTACGCTGCTCGACGCCGCAGGAAAGGCACTCGAGTGGGTTCGCATCTACTGCCACCCGAGCGAACCATCTCCTCCTGAGAGAATCGATGTGAGCACCGGGCAACTGATTATTGTCGCGCGCGGAGTTGTTTAAGCGAGGGCTCCTCTTCCCTTCCGCCATGAGACTTGCCATCGATGGAAATTCCCGCCTGCTGAAAAAGTCCTTTGTGGCCGACGAACGCATTTTTTAGGACCGCCGATGCCTTTCGCATTCGGCGACGTGAGGGACCGTATCGTTTTAGGCAATAGCGCCGCTACAGAGCGCTGCAGTGGTAGAGAAGTACAAAATCAACTTTCGCGCGGTTTTCGAGGCTGATCGATTTTCGACGTTTGCAACAGTATCTGGCACAAGCAGCCATTCCATAATCGTTCATTCCGCGAATTGAGCTCTGGCGACGATTGGCCTCAAGCATTTTGTTGAGACGAAAGCCGTAGAGAACCGTCCGCTCAACTTTTCAAATTCGGCTGGCCCAAGCAGCGAACGGTGACAACGACGGGCGCGATATTCGCAGCTCCTCGATAACGAGACAGAGCGCCGCCTTCGTTCGAAGGAGCACAATCGCGAAGATTAGCGTAGTACGCTGCGCTACGCGCGAGTGATCCAATGCACACCAAATTTCGACATCAATCGCCTGCGTACACCTGAAAACCAGATCGGTACTGCATTTGGTACTGCACGTGTGAAGGCGACTTTACTTAACTACTGATAGCGCTTCGTTTTTTGAAATGTCCCGGTCCAATCCATCAAGGGCGCCACAGCAAAGCGTCTGTCTAACATCTTGCTTTCATTCATTTTTGTAGTTCCGATCGGTCCAATCGATTTTTGGGCCGACAATTATTCCATGCGATAGAACTAGCGCATTTTCCTTTCTTTTCAACTGATTGAAGCAATCCCGGCTTCTCCAAATATTTTGTCTTCTTCGATCCGCCCTCGATCCAGTACTGCATCGCCGTACCGGCTGGGCCCGTGCAGTACCACGGCCTTGCGCGCCGCCGGCTACGACTTCGACCACTGCGACTGCGGTGGCATCGCACAAGCAAAAGCCGATCAAGTCAGAAGCAAAGTAGCGCTGCGCTTTGTCGGTGCCTAGGCCGCAACGCTCGGATCGTAATTTCGGCGGCCTCGTCGTATGAAAAGTTACACTCGGAGCGCACGATCGTACGGACCAAACGTCGTAGGTTCAAATCTCCGAGGCGCAACCACCGATACCGACACTCGGTCCAAGTTGCGATCTGAGTGATGCCCTGCGTCCCGAACGCAGTGTCTTCTAAGCTGTTGATTTTCTTGCTGTGACGAGCACTTCCGTCCCGTTTTGTTCTCGTTTGTTTCAGCCAATTCGTTGCGGCGTTCTGGAGCGAGAACGGTGAAGACCGCCGCGACCCCGGCCGCAATGAAGGTTCTGGATGAAACGATGCGGGATCATGAGCCCTCGAACGCTCGCCCCCTCTCGCATTGGCGTCACGATCTCCGAGTTTCCGTACCGATTAAGAGGGCACGCGCAACGCAGCCGGTCGCGCCGAAGGGGGCGGCCCCTACTTCAGGTGCAGTCGCATCAGGATATCGTGATTGTGATTGCCGAAACCGCGGCCGAAGATGTTGACCCCTCCCGGGTGGGCCGCATCGTCGTCGATGCCGACGCGCAGCCGGATCGAGTGGTGCTCGGCAAGTCGCAACTGGGCCAGGGTCACCGACGACAGCTTCTTCGCTCCCATGTAGGTGCCCTTGCAGGAAATGTGCCACTGGATCAGCGCGCCGTATTGTGAGCCTTCAAGCTTCCACCATCGCGGGGTGTGGACGCCGCGGCGGTCGCCGTAGTCGCCCGGTGAGGTCCATGTGCCGACCTTGACGTCGTTCACCCACAGGCTGATGTCCGAAGGCCAGTCGGCATTGGTGCCCGGCACCTCCGACGACAGCTCCAGCGCGAATTCGAGCGCCTCGACCTTGGCGTTCAGCACTTTTGCGTTGTTGGGAAACTTGTATTCGACATGACCGCGCCCGAACCAGATCAGGGCGGCCTGCACCCGGCACGGATCGAGAAACAGGTCGGGCACGTCGAGCACGCCCATGATGCCTTTCGTCGAACACAGCCCGCAGGGTGCCGAGACATTATAGCTGGTGTAAAGCCCGACCGGCATCTCGACCTCGATGATGTCCTTCTGCCGACTGGTCCCCTCGCCATCGAGCCGGATCACGATCTCGTCGAACCGAGCGGTGCAGATCTTCTGCTGGCCCTTGCGGGCACGACCGATCTCGGTGTCGATCAGTTCGGATTCCTCCAGGATCTGGATATTTGTCGCGATGGTCGACTGCGGCAGCCCGAGCGCCTCGCTGATCTGGTTGACGTTGAGCGGACCGCGCCGCCGCAGCAGCCGCAGGATGCGCACCCGCACCGGCGAGGCGAGACCGCGGACGATCTCGAACTGCTGCTCGGGATCGACATTGAGAAAGCTGCGGATACCGTTCGACTTCGGCGCGGCCCTTGCCCGCTCCGGCTTGGGAAGTCTTGTCCGCTTCTTCCGATCCGAATTCCTGTCGAGCATGCTGGACTCCTCGCTGTCCGCGCCGGCAATACCGCACCGGCTCGGGATCCCGATGTCAGTTCGCGGACAAATGAATCACGTTCCACGACGCCGGCTTCAGCCGAGCCCGGATCTGGCAGCCCTCCACGCTCACGCCCTGCAGCGGAGCCGGCTTGACGCGCTCCGCCGCATCCTTGGTGTTGGTCGCCTGGAGGTCGTCATGCCGCAATTCAAGCGCTTCGCCGACCGCGAGTCGGCCAAAACTCCTGGCTTCGAGACTGATATCGATCTCCTGGCTGAGGTCGCGGTTGAGCAGGAACAGCGAGAGGCCGCCGCTCTCGCCGGCGACCGCCGCCAGCTTCAGGTACGGCACATTGCTGACCGGGAAGGTCTGCTCGTCGGTACCGCGCGGATCGTAATAGGCCGAATCGTAGGTCTCTGACTCGACCTGGGCGCGCAGCACCTTGCCGCGACCGAGCCGGCTCATATGCGCGAACGGGAAAAAGATGGTCTGCCGCCACGCCGGTCCGCCGGTCTCGGTCATGATCGGCGCGATCACGTTGACCAATTGGGCGAGGCAGGCGGACTTGATCCGGTCGGCATGGTTGAGCAGCGAGATGCAGGCGCCGCCGAACGCCAAGGCGTCCTCCATGGTATAGATCTCCTCCAGGATCGGTGGCGCCACCGGCCAGCCTTCCTTGACCCGGTCGGCGCGCTTGCGCCGGGTGCGGTACCACACGTTCCATTCGTCAAAGCTCAGCATCATCCGCTTGGTCGAGCGGCGCTTCGCCGCTACCGAATCGGCGATCGCGACAACCTCGTCGATAAACCTGTCCATCAAGTCGGGGGAGGCCAGGAAGGCGGCGGTGTCCTGCTTGTAGTTGTTGAGGTAAGTGTGCAGCGAAATGTATTCGGCGTGATCGAAAGTGTGCTCGATCACAGTGTCTTCCCAATGCCCGAACGTCGGCATGTTGCGCGCTGACGAGCCGCAGGCGGCGAGCTCGATGCTCGGATCGACCCAGCGCATCATCTTGGCGGCTTCCCGCGCCATGGCGCCGTAGGCGGCCGCGGTCTTGTATTCCATCTGCCAAGGACCATCCATCTCGTTGCCCAGGCACCAGAACTTGACGCCGTGCGGCTTCTCCCAGCCATGGGCGCGGCGCAGGTCAGACCAATAGGTGCCGCCGGGATGGTTGCAATATTCGACGAGATTGCGCGCGGCGTCGCCGCCGCGGGTGCCGAGGTTCACCGCCATCATCGGCTCGACGCCCGCGACCTTGCACCAGTCCATGAACTCGTTGGTGCCGAACGTATTCGGCTCGGTGGTAAACCAGGCAAGGTCGAGCCGCGCCGGCCGCTTATCGATCGGGCCGACACCGTCCTCCCAATTGTAGCCGGAAACAAAATTGCCGCCGGGATAGCGCATGATGGTGGGACCGAGCTCCTTCACCAGGTCCAGCACGTCCTTCCGGAATCCCTTCTCGTCGGCGGTCTTGTGGCCGGGCTCGTAGATGCCGCCATAGACGCAACGTCCGAGGTGCTCGACGAAGGCGCCGAACAGGCGCGGATCGGTCTGGCCGATGACGAAATCGCGGTCCATCAGAACATTTGCTTTTCTCACTTTTTCTCCGATGCGATGGCTGGGGTTAGGCTGACGGGGAATTGGTCGGCGCTGTCCCGCCGGCAACTTCGGGCAAGAGGACGGCGGCGCGCAGCTGTTGCGAATAGGGGTGTTGCGGGGCGCTCAGCACGGACCTGGCGTCGCCGCTTTCGACCACCCGGCCCTTCTGCATGATCATGATGCGGTCGCTGATGTAATAGGCGGTGGCGAGATCGTGGGTGACGTAGATGATCGAGATGCCGAGATCATCGCGCAGCGCCCTGAACAGGTTGACGATCGACATGCGCAGCGAGGCATCGACCATCGACACCGGCTCGTCGGCGACGATCAGTTTGGGGCTTGAGAGCAGCGCGCGGGCGATGGCGACGCGCTGCAGTTGCCCGCCGGACATCTCGTGGGGGTAGCGATGACGCACTTCCTTCAGCGACAACCCGACCTTGCGCAATGCCTCGTCGACGGCGGCTTCGAGCGCGTCCTGGCCGACGGCCGCGGAAAATCGCCGCCGGGTCATGAACAGATAGCGGTCGAGCTTTTTCAACGGATTGAACGCCTCGAACGGGTTCTGGAAGATTGGCTGCACCTTGTGCATAAACGCCAGGCGATCCCGGTTGCTGCGGACGGTGGAAAGATCGGTGCCGTCGAACACCAGCGATCCGGCGCTGGGCTGCTCGATGTTCAGGATCATCCGCGACAACGTGGTTTTGCCGCTGCCGGACTCGCCGATGATGGTGAATATCTCCGGCCGTGCCGCCTCGATCCGGAAGCTGACATCATTGACGGCGACGATGCGCCGGCTCGACAACAGCCCGCCGCGGCTGAACACCTTGGTGGCGCGCGACACCTCGAGCAGTGCATTGCTCATGGCGTCTGGTCCCCGTTGACGGCAAAGCAGGCGACGCGATGGCCGGGCTCGATTTCGACCGTGTCGGGCACGCGCTCACTGCAGACCGCCATGGCCAGCGGGCAGCGCGGATGAAACCGGCAGCCGGGCGGCGGGTCGGCGAGGCTGGGCGGCGAACCTTCGAGGCCCTTGCGCTGGATGTCGTCGCCGATCCGAGGCAGGCTCGAGATCAGGTGCCTCGTATAGGGATGGAGCGGCCCGCGGAAGATCTCCGCCGTCGCGGCTTCCTCGACCAGACGGCCCGCATACATGATGCCGAGCCGGTCGGTGAGATGGGCATGCACGCCCATGTCGTGGGTGACGAACAGCACCGAGGAGCCGATCTCACGCTGGATGCCGCGGATCATGCCGAGCACGTCTTTCTGCACCACGACGTCGAGTGCGGTGGTCGGCTCGTCGGCGATGATGAAATCGGGACGGCAGATGGTGGCGAGCGCGATGGTGGCGCGCTGGCGCATGCCGCCGGAGAGTTCATGCGGATAGGCCGCTAGCACCGAGGCGTCGAGCTTGACCCTCGCCAAGTGATCGATTACGGCCTGCTCGAACTGGCGGTCGCTGCAATCCATGTGCGAGCGCGCGAAATCGGCAAAGGTCGCGCGCAGCCGGCGCACGGGGTTGAGCACGTTCATCGAGCCCTGCATGATGTAGGACAGATGTCGCCAGCGTATCCGCGCCACCTCGGCCGGCGGCGCCCGGTGCAGCCCTCCGCAGCCCGGCAGGAATGCGAAATCGACCGTGCCCCCGACCACCTCCAGCGGCGGTTTGATAGCCCCGGCGATGGTCTTGATCAGCGTGGTCTTGCCGGAGCTGGATTCCCCGGCGAGGCCGTAGATCTCGCCGCGCCGCACGTCGAAGCTGATGCCGTCGACCGCCTGGACGTAGCGCTTGACTCCGAAATGATGGGTGCGGAAATGCGCCTTGAGGTCACGCACCACCAGGATCGGCACAGCCGCATCGGGACGAGTCGGCAGGGCGGGCGAGTCCGTCATGAGGCGCCTCCCATCCGGCTCAGGCGGCTGCGCGGATCGATGTATTCATTCATCGACACCGCCAGCAGGAACAGCCCGATGAAGGTCATCATGACGACGGCGGTGGGAAAGGCGATCCACCACCAGATGCCGGCGACCATCGCGGTATGCTGGTTGGCCCAGTAGATCATGCCGCCAATCGTCGGGGTGTTGATGTCGGTGAAGCCGAGCACCGACAGAGTCACTTCAAGCCCGATCGACCACACCATGTTGTTCATCGTGGTCGAGAACACGATCGGCATCACGTACGGCAGATGCTCCTGGACCAGGATCTCGCGAGTGCTCATGCCGGAGAACACGCTGCTCTGGGTGAACTCCCTGGTCTTGAGACTCATCGCCACTGAGCGGATCAGGCGGGCGTCATAGGCCCAGCCAAGGCAGGCCATGATCAGCGCAAGAATCAGCCACGACATCGAGTCACGCATGACAAAATAGAACAGCACCAGGATCGGCAGCAGCGGAATCACGATGAAGGTGTCGTTGATCGACATCAGCACGCGGTCGATCCAACCGCCCTTGTAGCCGCTGACAAGCCCGATCACGAGCGCCAGCACCCGACTGATCAGCGCCACGGTACCTCCGAACAGCAAGGTGTTGCGGATCGCGAAGGTCAGTTGCCAGAACACGTCCTGCCCCCGCGAGGTGGTGCCGAACCAGTACGTCGGAGACGGCGGCACGTCCGGCGGCACCACGTAAACCTGATCGGGCGGATAGGGCGAGAAGCTCGCCAACACCGACAGGATCAAGACAAAACCCACCAGGACGACGCCGATGCGGAATTCGGGGTTGTAGCGCAGCAGGTCACGCGAGATCCGCAGCATCAGTGCACCTTCACCCTGGGATCGAGCAGCGGATACAGAAGATCGATGGCGAGCACGCCGATCGACACGCCGACGATGGAAATGGTGGTGACGCCGAGCACCAAGCCGTAGTCCCCGGCATACACTGCATCGACCAGCAGCGAGCCGATGCCGGGATAGCCGAACACCTTTTCGGTGATGACCGCGCCGTTGAAGATGCCGCCGAGCGAGATCGCCAGCCCGGTGACCTGCGGCACCAGTGCGTTGCGCATCACATAGGAGGTCAGGATGCGGTGGCGGTCGACGCCGCCGAGTTCGGCGTAGACCACATAATCCTCGGTCACCACGTTTGAGACCAGCGAACGCATGCCGAGAAACCAGCTGCCGATGCCTATCAGGATCAGCGACAGAGCTGGCAGGGTGGCATGCATCAGCACGCTGGAGACGAAGTCCCAGGTCCAGGTCTGCGGCAGGTTCATCGCCGAGCCGCCGGCGATCGGCAGCACCGGCCAAAGAAAGCCGAACACAATCAGGAGCAGCAGCGCTAGGATGTAATAGGGGATCGGATGCAGGCCCATCGCGATCACTCCCATCAGCTTCAGGCTGCGGCTCTTCTGGTAGTAGCCGGCGAGCCCGCCGAGCAGGTTGCCGAGCACCCACGTGGTGACGGTGGAGATCACCAACAACCCCGCGGTCCATGGCAGCGCGCGGCCGATCAGCGTCGAGACCGGCGTCGGGAACGCCGACATTGACGGCCCGAAATCCGCCCGCAGGATGCGCCTCCAGAACACCAGATACTGCTCGACCGGCGAGCCGCCGAGCCCGTAGAGCTCGCGCAGTGACGTGCGCATCTGCTCGATGGCACCCGGCGCGGTGTTGCCGTACGAGGTCACCGCCGAGATCGACTGCTCGACGGGATCGATCGGCGTGGCATGGGTGATCACATAAGCGAGATTGATGCCGATGAACACCACCAGCACGAACTGCCCCAGCCGCCGCGCGATGTAGATGAGGTACCCGTTCATGAGTCCATTGCTTGAGCAGTGAGCGGCTTGCGATCCCTCCCCTTGCGCGGAGGGATAACAAAACGGCTCTGCCGGTTTAATGCGCCGGCTTCAGCTTTACGAACATGTAGCGGGAGTTGCCCCAGTTCGGCACCGGGTCGGTGTAGGGATCTTCCGCGGTCGGGTAGCCAGTCCAGTAGGTCTGGTCCATCGCCGTGAACACGTTGTAGGCCATCAGCGGAATGGTCGGCATCTCCCTCACCGCGAGCTTGACGTAATCCTTCCCGAGCTCGATCGATTTCGGATCGTCGAAGCCGACGCTGCGGGTCTGTTCGATGATCTTGTCGAGCTCGGGGTTGGACCAGCGCTGCCAGTTGCGCTGCGGCTGCGACTTGCCGGGCTCGGCGACGAACTGCGAGTGCCAGCTGTCGAGGAAATACGAGAGGTCCTGGTGGCCGCCCCAGGTCTCGACACTCCAGCCGATAAAGCTGTCGAAATCGCCGGCGGCGCGGCGCGTCGGGAGCGTGCCTTGCGCGACGTCAATCTTGGCATCGACGCCGGCCTGTTTCCACTGCTGCACGATCATGGTGCCGGCGCGGGTCATCACTGGCCGCAGATCGCCTTCGACCATCACGCGCACCGTGAACGGCTTGCCGTCCGGTGTCGACCAGGCGCCGCCGCGCTTGGTGAAGCCGGCCTTCTCGAGGAGTTCGGCGGCGGCCTGGGGATCGGTCTTCCACCAGCCCATGCCGAAGGCGCGGGCGATCTCCTTCGGATCCGACGGGATCTGCTCGCCCATCGAGGGCCGCAGCATGTCGGCGATCTGCTTGCCGACGGTCGGATCGTAGGGCTTGATCTTGCGCTTGCCGGTATCGATCTCGAAGCTCTTCAGCCATTCCTCCATCGGCTGATGGTAGGTGGCCGGATGCGTCCCGGTCGGCGGCACGCCGATCGCCGAGATGGTGGCGGCGCCGCGATACGACGCCATCGACACCGCCTTGATGTCGATCAGCAGCGCCAGCGCCCAGCGTACGTCGCGGTTCTTGAACAGCTCGTTCTGGTCATTGAAAATCACCGCCGGCAACGTCGGGTCCGGATGGCCGTAGGGGAACCCCTTAAACCAGGCGCGGGTGGTCTTGCTTTGCTTGGCGAGGGCGAACATCCCTTCTGGGGCGATGTCATGGATGACGTCGAGCTCGTGGTTGAGCTGCGCGATCACGCGCTTGTCCGGCGGGCCGGGATCGACATAGGCGAGATATTTCGGACCAGGCTTGCCGAAGCGTCCCAGCGTGGTGCGCTGCCAGTCGTCACGCAACTGCCAGATGTACCATTTGCCGTCCGGGTCAAAGCTGTGCAGCACATAGGCGCCAAGCGAAATCGGCTTGTTGAAGTCGAACTTGGCCGGATCCGGCACCTTCTCGAACACGTGCTTGGGCAGGATCCAGACCGCCCCCCAGCGCACCGTGAAGTTGGCGTGGAAGCGCGAATTGGGCTTCTTGAGCTTGAACACCACCGTATACGGATCCGGCGCCTCGACCGAGGCGACGTTGCTGGCCATCACCGCGCTGTAGCGCATCCCCGGATTCTTGATCTGCAGCATCACAGTCGCAAGCACGTCGTCGGCGGTGAATTCAACGCCGTCGCTCCAGAAGATGTCCTTGCTCAGCTTCACCGTCATTTCGGTGAAGTCGGCATTATATTGAGGCTTGTCGGCGGCGAGCGCATTCTCCCAGACGCCGTTGATGCCGCTTTCCGGATCGATATACCACAGTGTATCCAGCGCGGCCTGCTGCAGCCCGTTGGATTGCGCGCCGGCATTGATTGCCCAGATGTTGAACCAGCCGGCGTTCTTGATGGTGCCTTCCGGGTTCTCGAGGATCAGCAGTTCTTTTCTGGGAATGTTCTGCGGAATGCCCTGCGCGTGACCGGAACTCACCGGCAGGAAAAGCTGCAGCGCCAATGCGCACACCGCCGGCACCAACGCACGAATGCGGTTCATCGTTTTCTCCCTCATCGTGCAAGTCTTCAGGGCTTGCGCTTGTTATGCGCACGATCCTAAAGGCGAGAAAACTAGTGAACAACCAAAATCGTGATCCATATCCGAAGTTCGGGTTTAATGCTCAGGCGGCGTGACACGTTGGCTTCGCCGAGGGGAAGGTTTTCCGCCAATCTTTTGCCAATCTGGAGCTTCTGTTCGAACTTGCTTTCCGACTGCACACGACCATAGCGGCGTCTGGAGAACAGACATTGGAAACCGAGCTCAGCCGTTCAGCGTCTTTGCGACCCACTCGGTCGTGATGCGGCCGGCCTCCTTCTGGTCGATGGAGGCGTTGTAGGCGCAAGGCTTGGTGATCTCGGCGTCATAGCCGATGATCATCCTATCGCAGACGCTCTTGACGGCGGCGTTTAGTGCTGTCGGCGAGATCGGATAAAAAACGATGGTGGGCGCCCTGCTGCACCACTGCGTTGATCTGCTGTATCTGACGTTGCGCATTGGAGACGAGAACGTGTGCGTGTTTCTCCATCATCCAACGCGACGTCTGTCTGCGGATGCTGCCACGGTGAGCGCTCGGCTGAGATCCAAATGCCCAGTACTTAGCGGCCCCCCGGTACTGTCAGACACTTGTCGAGTCTTGGCTCAGGCTCGGCTGTACCACAGCCGTGGCCGATGCAGCTGACGCGGGACGGTCGCACAGCCCGAATCGTCCGCGCTCTAACCGCACACAATCGGCTGTGCCTTCCGCACAGCTGCGCCTGCCAAGCATAGCCAGATTGCAATCGATCTCCGCCGCGAGAAGGTGAATGGCATACGCCACCCTGCCTCTCCCGCGACGGCGGCGGCATATGCGAAGGGCCGGCCGATGAAAACCGGGCGAGCGCCGAGAGCGCCTTGAGAACCTCCGACCCGCGGCGAACGCCGCTGTCGATCATAACGGGCATCGTTGTTGAGGCGATGATGTCCGAGAGGATGCGCAGGCTGGCAACAGCGCCGTCAGCTGCTGCACACGGAGCCGGACGGAGCACGACCAACATCCGCAACGTGAAGTCAAAGCACTGGATGCGGTGGCTGGGTCGGATAACCGCTGCGTGCTGCCGTTCAACTCGTTCAGCGAGTTCAACAAACCGAAGGCGGCGACATCTGGTTCGCGCTGGACGAAAGCCGGCCGCTCGCCTGCTTCGCCGGCATCTGGACCAACTGGACGCCTGTGCGGAACGTCAAGAAGGTGAGACCACCAACGACCTCTACACGTTCCTGACATCGCCGGGTCTGTCAGATCCGGTAGTGGCGGACGCCCGCGATCAGGTCGCGCCGTATCGTGCTGTTCGGGGCATTGGCGTCGCCTGCCGCTAGTGCACGGCGGCGTACAGGATCCTGTCCTGGGTCGCCTCCGCGGCACCGAACTCGGCGACAATACGCCCCGTTCGGGCCACCAGGATGCGATCGGAAACCGCGAGGACCTCGGGCTGTCCCTTGGCCGGGCAGAAGCGCGGGTTGGACGGCCCCTGACACCCGTGTCGGTTGCCGGTGTGGCACGCCGCACCACCAGGCGCGCCGTCGTGGGCGGTGCGGCTGTCGGCGCAGCGGCGGTCGGCACAGCCTGTGTCCGCGTTCTCGTCAACGGAAGCTATGTCTGCCGTTGATACCCGCTGTTGGCGGTCTGAACACCGCATCCTGCGGGGATGATGTTCCTGCAGTGCAGGATGTGCCGTCTGTGCGAGCGTAGGCCTTTTGTATTCCCGGTGAACGGCACGTGAGCCCTCTGCGAGGACCGCGGCTAGGTCGCATCACGATCCGGCTCTCCGCCGCCGCCATACGCATTCAAAGCCGATACTGGCTCGCGGAAGGGAGCCCCGCTGGGACCGTACAGCATTTGGTACAGCATGGCGGCCGAGGACCGCGCTCAAGTGCTGATTGCGCTTTGCTTTTTGAGATGGTCTCGTCGTATGAAAAGTTACACTTGGGGCGCACGATCGTACGGACCAAACGTCGTAGGTTCAAATCTCCGACCTGCAACCATCTCAAATTGCTATTTGAGGCAGCGGCCTAGCGGGCGGATCGTGGGCAAAAAATGAGAACCGAGAGGCCAATGACGAACATTGTTTGTGGATCTGGGTGGAGACAGTGTAGTCAGTCCCCGTTAAAGCAAGAGGAATTTACGACCTTGCCGGACCTAAACCTACCGGTTGAGCTACGGCGGAAAGAGGGCTTCGCCTCCGATAAAAGCCTGCTCCGCCAATGGCCCGTCATGGTCGCGATCGTAGTCATGAAGGAGCCATAGCGCGGCTTTTGCGAGGCAACCTAACGCCGAGTAAGGCAAGATGCTGGCGGCCGCAGTGATTTGTCGCTGTGCTGGTCCGTGTTCTGCTGCAACGTCGCTTCATCGAAGTGATGCGCGCGCCCTGCTTTGCGTGCAGCGACGGGCCGATATCCTTCTTTACGCTGCAACTGCCCAACGAACTTAGGAGCGCGAAATCGCTTCCTTATCGAAGCTCCGCAGTGCCGGCGGTACTGCATTTGGTACGGCACGGTCGATCGTGACCGAGCTTAAGTGCTGATGGCGCTTTGCTTTTCAAGATGCCCCGGTCCAATCCATCATGGGGGCAATGCAAAATCGATGCGCTAACATGTTGATGTTATTTCGCTTTATTGTCTGATCTGGAATAGCTGATTTTTCGGCCGACTGAAGTTCAAGGCTGACTATTGGGGCATTTCCCTTTCATTCAAGTTCTTAAGTCGATCGCCGGTTCGTCCCTCGATGGCGCCGCACCTTCTTCGGTACAGCATTGCAGTACCGGATAAGCTCATGAGTACCGCGGTGCTAGACGCTACCTACGACTCTCCGCAGCGATCCCATTGGCGTCGAACAAGCGGCTGGAAAGCTGATCAAAGCCAGAGGCAAAATAACGCTGCGCTTTGCCGGTGCCTAGGCCCGCAATGCTCCAATCGTAGTTTTGGTCGCCATGTCGTATGAAAAGTTGCGCGCGGCGGAATACGCGATTGTGCGGAACGAACACGTCGAAGGTTCAAATCGAGGACACGCAACCACGGATACCGACATTCGCTGATGGTGGGTATTTGAAGAGTGGACGCGGCGATTGACGTTGAACGTTACCAAACGTACCGCACTACGCCCTTGCCGGCGTGGCTGCGTGTGACGCGGGAGAATTCGCCTTCATAGGTGGCCGCGATCGAGATGCCGTTGCTGAACGTTATTTCGGAAGAGGCTGTGGCCAGCGCAGAATCGGACGCCTGAGCAGCCCCATTCACGACAAAGCTGGCGCCCGGGAGCGACTGGAACGTCGCGGCAACCGTTCGATCCATATTGTAGTCATGCGCCCAGGCCGCACGTCCGCGCATCGTCAGGGTGGCCTCGCCGAGGGCCCAGGATTTATCGCTGCGCAGGCCGAGTTCGCTGCGCGCCGCCGTCACGTTCTTTGAAGCGTAGCTGAGTACAAATACATTGGCACCCGACACGACGCTTTCGGCATAGGCCGGAAGATCGAAATTCGTTACCTGCCCGGCGACATAAGGCGTGAGCCCTACGCCGCCCAGCAACGGCACAACGCTGCGGTTGCCGGCCTCTGCCCGCGCCGAGAACGCATTGGCATTGAAATGAGCTCGTAGCCGATCGATGCCAGCCATCGTAACGGTTCGGTCCGTCGTGATGTCCTGCCAGCCATAGGCGATAGCAGCGGTGGCATAGACCGAACCAACGCTATGACGCACGAAGGCGCCGGCCTGGAACAGATCCGATCGACCGGAGCCGAGACCATTCGACAGGCTGAAATTGGTGCCGCCACCCGCAAGCGCGAAGCCGGCCACGGTCTGCGGTGACAGCCAGTAATCGGCCCCGACGGCCACACCACCGACGCGGCTGCTGGCCGTGTTCGATCCCAAATCGGCATTGCCCTCGGTGGTCTGTCCGCCGCCGAAACCCGCTGCCCACACATTCCAGCGCGCTTCAAACGTCGCCGCGCGCGGGACAACCTTGGTGATGATGCCATAGGCGTCACGCTCGGAGCCGGAGCGCTTGCCATCGGTCGAAGCATAGGCGTTGAACGCAACAGTCTCGCCGAATGGCGTGGCGCCGAGCGACGTGCCGCCGCGATTGCCGCTGAAGGGATCGGTGATCACGCCCATGAACTGCGTCATTGCCTGGATCGTGGTTTGCGGCACGGCTGTTGCCAGTTCGCCTGAAACCTGTGTCAGGCCCTCTGGCGACAGCGCACCAAACGCCAGCGGAATACCGCCATTGGCGTCGAAGTACTTGTTTAGTCCGTTGGCGACATTCTGTTGATTCACGTTCAGGCCGGCCATGCTCAACGTCAGATCGAGATAGACGTTCTGAGCGTCATAGCGGAGGCTCGATGCGAAAGCGGAAGGCAAGTCGCTGTCGACCTGTCCCGCAAAGGTGCCATTGATGCCGCCCGCCGCATTCACGATCGTATATTGCTTCGACACATAGGAGCCTCGGTCAAAAGTCGCCCTTACCGTCGCTCCGTTCAGCGTGGCGATGCCGGTCACATTGGTCCGGTCCGCGCTGGGTCCCGAGACTTCAACCATGTAGCTCGACGCCGCAGCGAACGAGAGATTGCCCTGTACGGTCAGAAGCCCGATCGAATTGCCGGGCGCGAGCATGCCACCGGCATTGATCTGGGTGGTGCCGACGATGCCGTTGCCGCCAAGCGTTGCGCCGGCGTGCACCGTGACCAGCGACGATGACGCTATCGAGCCGTTTACGCCGAGCTTGCCAGCCATCACATCGGTGGCGCCGCTGTAGCTGCTGTTGGCATCAAGGCGCGTTGTGCCCGGACCGTTCTGCGCAAACGATCCGGTGCCCGAGATGGCACCATCCAGCACGACCTCATCTGCGCGGTTGACGATCAAGGCACCGTTGTTGACAACGTTGCCGATGATCGAGCCCGCTGTGCCACCGTTGCCGAGTTGCAGTGTTCCTGCGGATATCGTGGTGCCGCCGGAGTAGGTGTTGTTCACAGTCAGAGTCGTCGTACCGGTGCCCGCTTGCGTCAGCGATCCCGTCCCGGCGACCAAGCCAGCGAAGATGGTGGTATCCGAGCGATTGAAGGCCAGCGTCCCGTTGTTCAACACATTGCCGGTGATCGAGCCTGAAGTGCTGCCATTGCCGAGTTGCAACGTACCGGCCTCGACGAACGTGTTGCCGGTATAAGTATTCGCACCGGTCAGGATCGTCGTGCCTGCACCAATCTGCGCGACGGCTCCGGTGCCTGAGATCGTGCCGCCAAAAGCGTAAGCGTCGGAGCGATTGAATGCGAAGGTGCCATGATTGACGACATCACCGGCGATCGAGCCTGCGGTGCCGCCGTTGCCGAGTTGCAGCGTGCCCCCGGCAATGTTCGTGCCGCCGCCGTAATTGTTCGCACCGGTCAAAGCCAGCGTGCCGCCGCCGTCCTTCGTCAGCGCGCCGGCGCCGGAGATCGCGCCGGACGCTGTGAGGGTCGTGCCGCCATAAGTGTAGATCGTACCGGCGTCGCCGATCGTCATGGCGCCGCTGGTGGTGATATCCGCGAACGTCGCCAGGGCACCGCCGCCGGACAGGCTGATCGGGGACCCCGCTGAACCCAGATTGTCGCTGGAAACGATGGCGAGTGTACCGCCAGCAATGACCGTGCCACCGCCATAAGTATTGGAGCCCGTGAGCAGGAGCCAGCCGGTGCCTAATTTCATCAGGCCACCAGTGCCGGAGATTGTGCCCCCGAAATAAGTGTCAGCAGTTTGGACGACAGTCAGCCAAGCGCTGCCAAGCGCGACTTCTCCACCGCTGCCCGACAGCGAGCTCATCGTCAGATTGATGCCATTGAGATCTAGCCTGCCGCCGGTGAGGACATAATCCGTGGCGGACGGCAACGAGCCTGTAAATTGCTGCCGAAGAGTACCCGCCGTAATCAGCGTGCCGCCGGACCAGCTGTTGCTGCCCGACAATGCGAGCGTTCCGTCGCCATTCTTGATCAAGCCACCCGCACCCGAAATATTCCCCGATGCACTGAGCGTCGTGCCGGCGTTAACATTGAACTCGCCGGTGTCGAGCAGCGATACACTGCGCGTGGACGCGATGTTCGCTGTGGTGTGGAGCATGCCGTTGTCGAAGGCAAGCGCGCCGCTCGCCGCCCCGAGATTCGAATCCGACGAAATCTGCAACGTGCCGCCGCTGATGGTCGTGCCGCCGGTGTAAGTATTGGTGCCGCCAAGGATCAGCGTTCCGTCGGCGGTCTTGTTGAATCCGCCGGCGCCGATCATCGGCGCATCGATCGTCGCGGACTCGCCAGAAAGCACACGTAGCTCGGCGATTCCATCCAGACCATTGAGGCCACGCAATCGCAGCGTACCGGGCGTCCCCGTGTCGGAGGCGATGGTGTAGGCGCCGCTGACGAATTGCAGGCCGACAAGTGATTGCTCACCTTGTACCGAGACGGTGCCACCTGGCCCGAGGAAGACGCCATAGCTCGCGCCCCAGCCGGCCGGCACCGTGCCACCCGGGTCGAGCCAGTTGAGGTTGCCGGAATTCCACACGCCGCTGCCGCTGCCGCCGCCGCTGCCCGTGGTGCCGCCGCCCCATAGTTGAAGAACATTCGTCCCGTTGGAGCCGACCACGAGATCGACGACATTGGCCCTGCTGACATCTACTGAATAGGCGACCGGGAACGGGCCGGGATCGGGCGGCGTCGCACCGATCGTCATGCCTGTCCCGGACAGCGTACCGGCATAGGTCATCATGCGATAATAGCCGATGCCCGGCTCGCCAGTATTGGTGATGTTGAGCGTCGCGTTGTTCAGCGCCAAGTTGCCGTTGACAGCAACCTTCGCAGACGTGGTGGATGACGCGCCGGACGATGAATGGCCGAGGTTGAAGTCGAACGCGCTCCCGGCCTGCAGCATCAGATCGCCGTTCACCGTGAGAGGCTTCACATCGGCCGGCGCCAGCGTTCCTCCGGCGTTGATCGTCGTGGCACCGACCGAGCCGCTGCCTTGCAAACGACCGCCTGCATTGACGGCCAGTGTACCGCCGAGATTTCCGTTCACCGAAAGCGCGCTGTTGGAAACATGCGTGCCGCCGGTAAAGCCGCTGCTGTTACCGGTGAGGATCGTCGTGCCGGCCAGGAAGTTGATGGCGCCTGAGCCGGAGATCGTGGGCGCGAAGGTGTAATTGCTGCTGGTATGGTTGAAATTCAAGCTTCCGGAGCTGGATCCGAACACGACATTGTTCTTGAGTGTGCCGGGCGCCACCGCTGCGGCGTTTGCCGCAGCGCCGATGTTCAGCGCCCCGGAAACGCCGGGATCGGTGGAATTTCCGATGATGAAGCTGCCGCTGTCGCCAAACCGCCCGGCGCTGGCGCCATCGGCAACCGTCAGGCTGTTGTTATTGCTAAAGCTATAAATACCGATCGACGGCACCGCATTCAGGCTCGAGCCAGCCCCTGTCACGACGACCGAACCGGCATCACTGACACCGATTTGCATCTGCCGGCTTTCGACAACGCCGCCATTCGCGATCGTCAACACGCCGCTGACATAGGCAGACCCGTTGACGCTCAAACGCGATCCGGCGCCGCTGACGTCAGCGGCATTTCCCGCGCCGGCGATCGTATCGGCGTCCGAACCGATGGTCAGATTCCCGGCGACCTTCACGCTGCCGCCGTTCAGGATCGTGAGCGTATCGTTTCCGTATCCGCTCACCGACAGCGATCCGGCGGTCCACACCGAGCCTGCGCCCGTCACCAGGCCGCGCGCCTGGGAACCGGCGGCAGAACCGATCACAACATTTTCGCTTGTCAGTTGCGCACCCGATGTTAGCGCCAGCGTGCCGCCATTGATGTTGGTGTCGCCCGTGAAGGACGTTGGTGTGCCTGACAGAGTCCAGGTGCTCGCGCCCGTTTTGCCGAAGATCGAGAAGCCCTGATATTGGCTGCCCAGCCCTGACAGATCGAAGCTGGCGTTCTGATCGCCGCCAAGCGCGAATGTATTGGGATTGTTCGGATCGAGACTCGCAACGACATTGCCGACGATATTGGAGCCCGCGCGCAACTCGAGCGTGTTGAAGCCGCCTAGAAACGTAATGGGGGCAGCGCGCGATCCATCGGCGTTGAGACCGCCCATGATGGTGCCTGCATTGACAACATGGGCAGAGCCGGAGGTAGCTATGCCGACACCGGCGCTTCCAGCGTGCCCCGGATCGCCCGGATTAGAACCGTAACCGGACCTGGGATGCCCACCACCGTCACCGGCGGCGCCGCCCTCACCTGGATTTCCACCGACAATTCTACCGAGGACATCAATGTTCAATTGTCCACCGGCCGCGAGATGGACACCAGCGCCGCCGTTGCCGCCATTCCCGCCAGCTCCGGCGGCCGATGTATAGCCCTCGATGGGGCCGTAGTTGATGGCATTGCCGCCGACGCCGCCATTGCCGCCATTGCCGCCACTGACAACGCCTGTGACTACGACAACCCCGCCATTGGCAAAGATTCCCGCACCGCCGCTGCCACCGTTCCCGCCGCCGCCGCCAAAACCTGCGATCGATTCACCCCTCGAACCGTTGCCGCCGTTGCCGCCGTTGCCGCCGTTGCCGCCCAAGACGCTGGCGTCAACTCCGACAGATATCGATCCACCATTTGCCAATGACAGAGCGGCGCCGCCCTGTCCGCCACCGCCGCCGTCCCCACCATTGCCATCTGCTCGGGGGATGCTCGGAAGGTGTGCGGCGCCGATGGTGGGAGCACCCATTCCACCATTGCCCGCGAGGCCGCCATCACCACCATCACCGCCGTAGACGGTACTCTGTGTGTTGACCGCAATAGAACCGCCCTTCGTCGCCGTAACCGCAACGCCGCCGCCGCCACCACCGCCGCCGCCACCGCCACTGCCAGCCGGGCCCGGAGTCGGGACCGCTCCTAAAACGAAGAAAAGTAGGCCGTTGTGGCCGTCGCCTCCATGACCAGCGGCACCGCCCACTCCACCATTTCCGCCGCGTAGGGTCTGGTTTGATCCGGTCGCGTAATTTTCCTGCAGGACGACTGTTTCCCCGCCGCCACCGCCACCGCCGCTCCCTCCGTCATGGCCGGCGCCCGCGTAGGGTACAACCGGGATGCCGTTGGCTCCAGTATCGCCGACGCCACCCGAACAACCATCGATGACAACTCCGCCGCCGCAATTTGACGGGCCATGTTCGCCACCCTCTCCGCCGCCCTCGGCATGCTTGCCGCTGCCGCCTTTTCCTCCGTCGCCGGATATAGCGTTTGCGGCATTCGTCCCACCGCCGCCACCACCGCCGCCACCGTATGAAATCGCTCCCGCTGCGCCCGAGCCGACCTTGTCGCTGCTTGCTCCATGGCGGCCACCAGCCCCACCCGCACCCGAACCGGCTTGTTGCGCCCAAGCCGGCGTAGCCGAAACGTTCATCACGCAGAGTGCGATCGGCATCGCCAAATTCACCAGCACACGGGCCATCGCGGTCGATCCGCGCATCGCGCTCGTATGATAGCCCAGCATCCGCGCGGCTCGACCCTGTGCTGATGCCATCATCTGCCGCTCACGGTCCCGCCGGCACGAGTTCGGCCGCGAGTTCACGCACCCCGGTGCGCAAACCCTCGAACATCGCGAAGTTGACACGGCTGGCCGCGACGAAGATGCCGAGCTTGCGGTTGGGCGACAGCGCCACGTAGGTCATGAAGCCGCCGATGCCGCCGCTCTTGCCCAGTAGCAACGGCACGCGGTCTTTCGCCGGACTGACGATCCAGCCGAGGCCCATGCCCTGCGAACTCGTGACCTCGACGCCGACCCCGCGCTTCAGGCCGTCATGCGGCCGCCACATCGTGTGCACGAGGGCAAGTGCGGCCTTCGACTTGTCGTCGCCCGCCAGATGCCAGCGCATCCAGCGCACCATGTCATCCGCCGTCGAATAGACACCGGCGCTGGGGCCCATGATGTCGGGCGCTTCCCAGTTCGGATCGGGATTGTTGAACGGATCGAGGCCGGTCATGAGGCGCGGCTTCTGCTCCTCGGACAGCCGGAGTGTGGTGTCGTTCAGGCCGAGCGGCGCGATGACCTTTTCGCGCAGCAGATCAGCATAAGGTTTGTTGCCTGCCTTGGCCAAAGCTTCGCCGAGCAGCCCGAAGCCGTAATTGGAATACATCGCCGTGGTGCCGGGCGCATAGGCCGGTGCGTTCTCCGTGAGCCATTTCCAATAGCAGTCGCGCCTGAAAGCGAGAAACGGATTGCCGCCATCGTCCTTGACCTGGGGATCGCGAAGTTCGCGCGGCAGCCCGGCCGAATGGGTCGCGAGGTCCAGCAGGGTAATAGGTTGATTGCCGAACGATTTGAGCGACACGCCCGACGGGGCATAACGGGATAGCTGGTCAGTGAGACCGACCTGGCCTTCCGCCGCCATCGCGGCCAGCAGATCGGTGGCAAATACTTTCGAGACCGATCCCAGCCGCATGATCGACTTGCCGTTCGGCTCGACCTTGTTACCCGGCGCCGTTTCGCCATAACCCTCGATATGGGAGTCATCGCCATGCACGACGGCGATGATCAGGCCGGGGGCCCCCGAATTCAGGAACATCGCGATGCCCGCCATCGATGCCGCGTCGCGCAAGGCAAGGTCGTCCGCGAACGTGCGAACTGCCGAACCGATCGACAGCGCAAGCACCGCAGCCCCAATGCACGCCCCCTTGAGTCCCCGCATCCTTCTCCGCGCCTTGTGGTGAAAGTCTTCGAAAGCCTTGAAGTAAAAGTGTTATCGTAAACGTCTTGCCGCTGTGTGAACGTATCTTTCACGATCGAGCCGGAAGGATGAATCCTCCGCGAGTCCACGGCAACGGTAGATCGCCGAATCGACATGTGCGTCCGATCAACGTCATCGCGCGGCCACGGCAACGTCGTTTGGTAAGGAGTTGTTAACTTGTGAGCGCCGGCGACAATGGGCACGCAGACGAACCGCTCGACGTCCTGACGATCAGATGCCGAGGCGCACGCGCAATTCCGCGCGACCGGAACGCGACACGGGCCAGTTGCCGGCCAAGTTGCGCAACCGCAACTGCCAGGCGCCGCTGGCGCGGCGCTCGAGATCACAAACGTATTTCTGGTTGACGATTGCCGAGCGGTGGATGCGCAGAAACGATGCCCGCGGCGTCAGCGCCATCCATTGCACCAGCGGACGCTGGTCCAGCATGGTCGACCCATCCGCAAGCCAGACTTCGGTGTAGTCACCGGACGACCGCAGGCCGACGATCGTTTCCAGTGCAGTCCCGCGAACACCGCCCAGCTTGCGCAAATAGACAAGCGCGGAGAAGCGGCCCTGCTTCTGCTGAAGGGCGGCATCGGCGGAGCCATGACCATAGCGCGCCGCCGCGATCAGGTCTGCGCAATGAAACAGGCCTTTCATTTCCGACTCGGACCAGCGGTGCGTCACCCGCACCGTATCGAAGCCGATGCACGCGCGCAGGCGGCCGGCATGAAACATCAGCACACAAAGCACGCTCTTATCGTCCTGGCGCAGCAACTCGGCTCGCAACGTCTTGGCCTTTGCCGGCAACGCGTCAGCCCGGTTGATCATCACGACCTTGTTCGCAACCAGAAACTGCTGCAGCCAGCCGATTATCGTCACCGGCGCATCCTGCAGATCCTCCACAAAGGACGGCGTACCAGGACGGCTCCACTCATGGGTGTTGCGGAAACGCAGCGGCGCGTCGTCGTACTCGAACATCCAGGCGCGGTCGGCCGCAGCCGCCTCGCCGACTGTCTTCATGATGGAGGAGATGGCAGCTTCCACCGGCTGCTGGAGCAAGGCGAGCGCCGCGGCGTGGGCCCAATCGAGACTGGGTGCAGCTTCGCAAGCCGCACGCGAAAGCACTTCACTTGCCGGGAGCGCATCGCAGGCAGGCATTCGATCAGCAGTCTTGTTTCGATCAACAGACTGGCCAGGCACCTGCAGCCTCAAAACATTCGGCCTTTGATGCCGTTATCGAACGGACCGATATTCCATGCGATTCCCACATGCATCATGCCCGAAAACAGCTGCAACGAGCAACCGGCCTGACCGGTTGCCCTCCAAAGCACTCAGCGCATTGTTCCGGCAGCATGCATAGTGAGCCGACAGGGGTCCAACGCCTGGGTTTTCGCATGTCCAGAATCGTGTGCGATGCATTTGCGCCGTCGAATGGATATCCGGAAGCAGTCATGGCCGTTGGGATAACGTTGCGCGACCAGGTCTTCTTGGATCTTGACCTCACCCCGTCTGCGACAAAAGCATAGCCATGGCGGAGCCCCCTTTCGTCGCCTTTTGGCACCTTTACGAACGGCTCCTCTGCGCCATGAGCAGCCATTCGACGGGGATTCGTGATGATCTTGCTCCTGAATTGCGCTGGACCTTTCTAAGACCAAAGAGCGGCCCATTCGTTCGAAGAGGTCCGTTGCGTAGATTGGCGCAATACGCTGCGCTACGAGGCAACCACCAAACGAAAGCGGCAACCCGAAATTGCTCGCCAACTGGCTATTTGAAAATGGTCAGTACTGCATTTGGTACAGCATGGTTCACGGCGACCATGCTTAAGTTCTGATTGGGCTTTGCTTTTTCCGCGCAGTCGGTCCAGTCCATCATGGGTGCAACGCAAAATCGATGCGATAACATATTGATGTTATTTCGCTTTATCGTCTGATCCGGAATAGCTGAGTTTTGGGCCGACAGAAATTCAAGTCGGACTCTTGGGGTATTTTCCTTTCATTTCAAGTTCTTAAGTTGATCGCCTGTTGTCCCTCGATAACGACGCGCCTTCTCCGGTACAGCATTACAGTACCGAATGAGCTCATGCAGTACCGCGCTGGTTCGGGCCGTCTTTACCAATCCCGTTTGCCTCGACCGCAAAGTAACGTGCCGCCTTGATCACGCCTAGGATGGATTACGTGCCGTCGTAGTTTCGGCGGCGATAGAGCATGGAAACCTGCGAGCGGCGATCCGCTGTTTGGCGTTTCCGCTAAAGCGCCCGCGCGAAATTGGCGAAGAACTCGTCCGCCATCTTCTTGGCCGCCCCGTTGATGAGGCGCTGTCCCAACTGCGCGAGCTTTCCGCCTATCTGGGCATCGACGTGATAGCTCAGGAGCGTACCGCCCTCGCATTCGACGAGATCGACCTTGGCACCGCCTCTCGCGAAGCCCGCCACACCACCCTCGCCCTCGCCCGAGATCTTGTACCCGTTCGGGGGATCGAGATCACTCAGGGTAACCTTGCCTCGGAATCGCGCGGACACAGGACCTACCTTCATCTTCGCGACGGCACGAAAACCTTGGTCTTCGGTCGTCTCGAGTTTCTCGCAGCCGGGAATGCAGGCCTTGAGCACGGCCGGATCATTGAGCTTGGCCCACACGGCCTCCCGGGGCGCAGCGAGCTGGATCTCTCCGGTCATCGTCATCGCCATTGGTCTCTCCGTCCAGAACAGGTTTCGAGATTCAAATACGGACCGGAGAGAACACGCGGGCCATGTACGTGGACACGTCGTCCGATATCCGCTCGAGGGAAGCGCCTGCGACGCCGGCCAGGACCTTCGCCAACTCCTTCTTGAATTCGATCTGCATCGAGCGGGCGATCTGGATCCGTTGCGCCTGCGGAGATCCGGCGCCGTGCATGGATTCCGTCAGTAACCGACGGCATTCCTGCCGAGCGTCATGTTCTCCACCAGTCGCAGGATCCGGATCCTGTCCTCGGTCGAAACCTCCGCACGTCCCTTCAGATACTTTTCGATCAAAGGGCCTATCGTTTCGTGCCGCAGTTCACGCTCCGACGGCAAAGTGACCATCAACCCGCCCGCGAGATCTGCGCCAGGCGGCCGATTTCGTAGGGAAAGCGCGTGACATGGTGCTTGCACACGTTCGCGAGCATCTCGTCTGGAAGGTACGCACCAGACTTCATGGCGGTTCCCTGATGGCTCGCGGCGACACCGGTCCCGTAGATCGTCTCGTTCAGGTGAGTCATCTCGACGAGCTTGTCGCGAACGTGCGAGACGCGCTCGACGCCGTTGTAGTCCGCGATGGTCGCCGCCGCGCCGATCAGCACGTCGCCGACGCCCGTCTTGCAGACGTAGCTGCGTCGATGATAGCAGGTGAACCGTTCGACGAGTGTGGCGGCGAATTCGGACTCTCCGTCGAGAAAGATGAGCTCGCTCGGAATGAAGACGTCCTCGAAGACGATCATCGCTTCCTGGCCCGAGAACTGCGCGTTGCCGGCATCGATGTCACCTTCTTCAGCGCTGCGGGTGTCGCAGGATTGCCGGCCGTAGATGTAGGTGATCCCCTCGGCATCGACTGGAATCGCACCGACGATGGCATAATCCTTGTCAGCGGCTTCCAACCTCATCGTCGGCATCACGATCAGCCAGTGCGAGTTTAGGCAGCCGGTCTGGTGCGCCTTCGCTCCGCTGACATAGACGCCTTCGGAAGTGCGGCGCACGACGTGGAGGAACAGGTCCGGGTCGGCCTGCTGCGATGGCGATCTGCCGCGATCGCCCTTCACGTCGGTCATCGCGCCACCGATGACCATGTTTGCACCCTGCATGCGGGCGAGAAAGTGCTTGAACCGCGCGTGGTAGTTGGTTCGGTACTTCTGGTCCAGGTCGTACGTCACCGAATGCAGCGAATTGAGCGCATCCATCCCGACGCAGCGCTGGAAGCAGGTGCCCGTCAACTGCCCGAGACGGCGCTGCATCTTGTTCTGCATGACGAGGTCGCCGGGGCTCGCAGAGATGTGGAGGAAGCGGTTCACGCGAGCCCCAGTGAGCGGCGAGACGGCGGAAGCCAGTCCTGGATCCTCGTCGGCGAGATCGTAGGTCTTCGCGACGGCGTTGATCGAAGGCCTGATGATGGGATGGTCGACCGGCTCCTCGACCAGTTCGCCCATCAGAAAGATCTTCAGCTTGCGACCTCTGAGGCTCTGGATGTACTCGGCGCCGGACCGGATCGGGTTTAGGGACCGGGCCAACCCCGCTGCGTCTCCGGTGCGAAGTTTATGCTGAACGGACTTTCGATGGGTGCCGGCGCGCTTCCGCTCCGCCAATCCAGCCATCCGCACGATGGCCACCATCGCCGTTCTTGCCGCGAATGCCGATTTCTTCCTTGGGCCGATGGCGAATGGGAGACAGTCGACTTCATCGACCCCATCGTGCCTGATGCCGGCGGCGCTCGCCCAGGGCTGCGATATCCGCACCATGCCGCGCACCGAGCGCGAGGAAGAGATGCTCACCTGTCTGTTTCGCGAAAACGCCGAAATCCGCATGCGCTCGGCCGTGACGCGCGATGGCGAGATCGCCGGACGTGAAGCCGTTGTCCTGATGGATTGTGGCGCGTATGGCGGCGAACAGATTTTCCTGACCACGATGACAGCTCACACGCTCGGCGGAAACTATTCCCTCGGCGCGGTGCGGCTTGTCTCGCGCGCAGTCTACACCAACACCGCCCCGAACGGCGCTTTCCGCGCATGCAACGGCGTCTACAATACTTTCGCGCTGGAGCGGCATACCGACGAAATCGCGGCGCGGATCGGCATGGATCCCCTCGCCTTCCGCCGCCGCAACGTGCTTGGCGACAACGATCTCGGCGCCACCGGCCAGACCTTCGAGGGCGACGTGCTTGGCCCGATGCTCGACCGGATGGATACAATGCGGGATGCCGCTGCAACGCCCGAGCGTGCCGACGGCCGGCTCTATGGGCGCGCGACCGTTGTCGGCACATGGTTCGTCTTTGTCGGCCCTTCGGCCGCGACTGTGAACATGAATGCCGATGGTACAGCTACCCTGGTGACGTCGGGAGTCGAGATCGGGTCAGGCTCCATGATGCAAGCACTGCCCCAGATCGTGGCCGGCACGCTCGGCCTCAATCCTGACGACGTGATCGTCCGCTCAGCCGATACGGATGCCGCCGGCTACGATGTCGGGGTCGGAGGCGGCCGAACCACTGTCTCGCTCGGTGCAGCCAGCTTGTCGGCGGCGCAAGAGGTGCGCACGAAACTGCTGAAGGTCGCCTCCGAGATGATCGAGGCCGCGCCCGAGGATCTGGTCATGCGCTCCGGCCGAATTGAAATTGCCGGAGCGCCCGGCTCCGGCCGCCTGATCTCCGAAGTTGCGGCCCGGGCCCAGGCCCAGATCGGCCCGATCTCCGGCACCGGCGCCTTCACAGGAGCCGGTGTGCCTGCGATGCCCGGCTGCGTCGCCGGCCATTTCATCGACGCGATCGATATCCCCGTCTTCGCCGTCCATGATTGCGAGGTCGCCGTCGACACTGAGACAGGACACGTCGAGGTGTTGAACTATCGCGTCGTCCAGGACGTTGGCCGCGCGCTAAACCCGCGCGCGGTCCACGGTCAGATCCAGGGCGGCGTGGTTCAGGGATTGGGTTACGCCTTGCACGAGGAAGTCACGATCGGCAGCAATGGCCGCGTCCGTCAAAACGGCTTCGAGACCTACCGCGTGCCGCTGGCCCTCGATGTCGTGCCGGTCGAGATCAACCTGTACGAAGGTGCGCCGTCGATCGGTCCGCTCGGGACGAAGGGCGCCGGCGAAGTTCCGATCCTGAATGTCGCAGCCGCCGTCGCTTGTGCCATTGCCAACGCAACCGGAAAGCCGATCCAGGAGCTGCCATTGACTCCGCCGCGGGTGCTTGAACTCCTCCTCGAGCAAAAGCCAACTCTCTCCCTGCCCCACATTGCCGACGCCTGGACCGACAATTTGGTGCGCCCGCACGGCGCGAGCGGATCGAATTGAACGACCGAAGGCGACAAGGCCCAGCTTGGATTTTCTGCCCTAAGCCGAGCACGTAAGCGACCTGCCTTATTCGACCTGCGCGCTCCCGTCCCACTTCAAACGGCTTGCTCACATTGGCCATCACAAGATGTTTCTTGATCTCCCGGTGCACACGTCCTGCACACGACGCGTTCTAACCGGCTGAAAAACTTGGACTCTCGCTTGGGTGCCACAGAAAAGCGATGGTCTTGATTTTCCAGAAGCTTATCCTTCCTTGTCAGCCGACTGGAGCAGCAACAGTTACCCCCAGAGCTCGAAGATTGCACGCGTGGGCTAAATAGATTTCTATTTAACCGTTCGGACTGCCCGTTTCATCGGTGTTCCTAGTGAACCTCTCGATGAAACGCGGGAACGCGCTTCGCGTCAATCGAAATGGAAACTCCGACTGAAGAGGAAGAGCAATGCCGGTCAAGCCTAATCCGACGAGAACGATACCTGGTCAAGCTTCGGCGTAGATGGTGCCACGGCTCAATTGCGCGTGAACGACCGACAGAAAAGACGTCCTCAGGAGCATCCGGATAGAGCGCAATCGGTGCGACCACAGCTCCAAGCTGCTCTGGTTTCAGAAGCTCTGCAGTTTGCGTGGCGGATTCCCCCGACTGCAGGCTCGGGGTCGGCGGCTTGTCTGCAGTCTGCGCCGCCGCGGCAATCGGGATTGCGATGTCCGACAAATACTCCAGCGGCCCGCCTCAATTGACCTTCCGTTCATATCCTTCCCAATAGCGTTCGCGCAGTAATCGCTTCAGTATCTTCCCGGATGGATTGCGGGGAAGCTCGTCCACGAATTCGATCGACTTCGGGATCTTGAACCCTGCCAGCCTTTCCCGCGCGAAATGCAGTATGCCCGCCGGATCCGGCGAACGATCCGGCTTCAAGACGATGAGAGCCTTGACCGCTTCACCCCACCGGTCGTCAGGCACACCGATGACGGCAACATCGGCGATATCCGCGTGCCCGTACAGGGCACTTTCGATTTCGGCGGGGTAGACGTTTTCTCCGCCGGAAACGATCATGTCTTTCAACCGATCATGGATATACAAATAGCCGTTTTCATCCAGAAATCCGGCATCACCAGTATGCAGCCATCCGTTCCTGAGAGTCCTCGCGGTGTCGTCTGTCCGATTCCAGTATCCCTTCATATTTTGCGATGAGCGGCATACGACCTCACCCACCTGTCGGGCCGGCAGCGATTTTCCCAAAGCATCGATGATCCGCAGTTCGACGCCTTCGATGGGGCGGCCACACGACCTCAAGAGTTCGCCATCGCCAGCGGCGTGGTCTGCGTCTCCCAAAACGGTGATGACGCCGGTCGTTTCGGTAAGACCGTAGACCTGGAAAAAAACCGTATGCCTGAACACGCGGAGCGACTTTCTGAGAAGTTCGAGCGGTATCGGCGACGCCCCGTAAAGAATTTGCCTCAGCGAGGAGAGATCGAATTTCTCGACGTTACGTTCGGCCAGCATAGCCAATAACATCGCCGGAACGAGGAACGTGACCGTGGCCCGATCTCGCTGTATCGTTTCGAGCGCCACCGATGGAACGAACTCGCGAAGCACAATGGTCTTGAGGCCGGCGACCAGACCCAACACGCCGGTACCAACCCCGGCGATGTGGAACAACGGCATTGCGAGCAGCATGACATCGTCGGACAACCACGCCTTCCAGTCGTTAACCGCTTGTAGAGGAAAATTTGCGTGAGAGAGCTGCACACCCTTCGGATAGCCGGTCGTGCCACTGGTGTATAACTGCAGGCAAATGTCATCCGGGCTGACCGGCAGGCTCGGCTCAGTCAGGGGGTTGACATCACGCCACTTCAGGTAACGCGAGTCGAGCACAATTATTTGGTGAACAGTGTCCAGCTGGTCCTGGATTTCAGTGATGAGTTTTTCGAACGATTCACCGACGAAGAGAATCTCGGTTTTGGCATCGTTGACCGCGAAAACGATCTCGGGAGGTGCCAGCCTTGCATTGATGGGAACCAGGACGGCGCGGGCCTTGGCCGCTCCAAGCAGCACTTGAAAAAAGATATCCGAATTCCTGTCGAGAATGGCAATACGGCTCGCCGGTCGCACGCCTGTCGCCACGAGGCCGTTGGCGACCTGGTTGGATAATTCGTCCAGGGCTCGATAATTTGTCTCGCGCCCTTCGAAGCTCAGTGCGATCGCGTCCGGAGTACTCGCCGCGTAACGTCGCGGAATTTCCGCGATCGTCTGGATCGGCGTTGACGGCAAGGAGCCTTCCGATTCAGTCATTCATCCCTCCCCATTACTATTTTTGGAACAGGATGGCCGCCGAGGTGCTCCGCGCGTATCTAAATTCTGAACTACCGTTATTCAGCGCAGAATGACCCCTGCACGCTCATGCATCTTACTGCGACGTACTTGAACACGAGCGATCGGAACACTTGAAACGCCCTCAAGGCTTGCGCTTGGTCGCTCTCGAATTTCGGGGGGTGACTGCGAGCCATTCCCTGGAAGCGGCGAATTCTGCTTCCAGAAATCGCCGGACCTCTCGAGTCAATTTTCTCAGGTCGCTCTCGCGCCTGCGGAGCAGCCATACGTTCATCGTAACAGTCTCTTGCGGCAATACCTGGACCAGGCCCTCGGCCTGCGCGAACGGTACAGCAAGAAGTGCAAGCCCGAGCCCGCAACCGGCGGCGGCAAAGTGGTTAGCTACCGGATTGACTCGAACAACGCTGCGGATGCCGGCCGCTTCCGAGAAATACTCCAAAAGGTGCCTCTGATTGGGCCGGACATTGCGGAACGAGACAAAATCGGCCGTATGGCCGATGATGTCGTGATCCTTCAGGTCAGGCAATGACCGTGGCGCGGAGCGTCCGGCGAGGTACTGCTCGGAAGCGAATATCCCCATCGGAACGTCGGCAACGCGCTTTCCAATGAGGTCGTCCTCGCCGGGGTCTCCCATCCGGATGACGTAATCCAAGTCGCTCGTTGCCACGCTTTGCTGGTTCACCGTAGAAACGATTTCCAGATAGATCCGGCTATTGCGACGCCGGAGTTCCTTAACGCGAGGCAGAAGCCAGTGCTTGGTCATTCCTTCAGTTGCCGATATCCTGACCACGGACGATCTCTGTCCGACCCGCGAGCGCAGATCGCGTTGAAACGACTCGAATGCGAGCATCATATCGCCGGCCGAGCGTTGCAGGTCTTCGCCTTCCTGCGTGAGCTTTACGCCAGACGGCGCGCGAAAGAACAACGGCGCCGCCACGTAGCGCTCCAGCTCCTTAAGACGCCTGCTCAACGTCGGCTGGCTCATACCCAGCTCGTGCGCGGCACGATTGACGCTTCCGGTCCTCGCCACCACGGAAAACAAGCGAAACAAATCCCAGTTCGCTTCGGTCACGCTCTCTCGTCCTTTGCACCAGCGCCTTGCGTGCTTGGCCGCCAGCGCAGGCGGAGCCGCTGGAGCCGGAAACACGAGCGAAAACCCCAGGGAGCGCGGCTGTTATTCAGTATTGCGGTCCCCATTCAACAAAATTGTCATAGCCTTCTTCGCAGCAGCGCGGAATATGCCCGGTATTCAATAGTCGAAACAGCGGACACCAGCGATGACAACGGTCACACTCGCAGCGATCAGGGATTTCATAGGCCAGGATCTTGGCAGATCGGATTGGGTGACCGTCGACCAGTCCATGATCGACCAGTTCGCGGCATGCACTGGAGATAGACAATGGATCCACGTTGACACAGATCGTGCGAGCAAGGAAAGTGCCACCGGGGGCACCATTGCCCACGGCTTCCTGAGCCTGTCGTTGATCGCATCACTAGGCATGGGCTTGGGGCTCGCTCCGGTAGACGCATCTACCGTCATTAACTATGGCCTGGATAAGGTCAGGTTCTTGACGCCGGTAAAATCGGGTAGTCGCGTTCGACTTCAGCTTTCCATGACCAGCGTTGATCCGAAAGACAACGGGCGTTTGCTGATCAAGGGCAACGCGGTCCTTGAGATCGAGAACAGCCAAACACCGGCCCTGGTAGCCGAGACGCTGACCTTGGTCGTGCCCTAGCCCGAGATCACCGAGGTCAGGCCGCCATCGACGGCAAGGATCTGGCCGGTGATGTGCTTGCCGGCCTCGCTGGCGAAGAGAACCGCAGCGCCTTTCAGATCGTCCTCGTCGCCGATGCGGCGCAGCGGTGCGCCCGCGGCGAGCTTTTCGACACCGACAGCCTCGATCGTGCCCTTCGTCATCCTCGACGGGAAAAAGCCGGGCGCCAGAGCATTGGCCGTAATTCCGTAGCGCCCCCAACTCCCCGCCAGCGCTCGCGTGAAATTAACCACTGCGCCCTTGCTCGTATTGTAGGCGACCATCTGCATATCCCCGGAACTTCCGAATAGGCCCGCGATTGAAGCAAGGTTGATAATGCGGCCATATTTGTTGGGGATCATCGAGTGCTTCGCGACCTGTTGGCTGAGCAGGAACAGCGAGCGGATATTCAGGTTCATCACCTTATCCCATGCTTCGATCGGGTGATCCTCGGTCGGCGCGCCCCAGGTTGCGCCTGCGTTGTTCACCAGAATATGCACCCGTCCGAGCTTCTTGATCGCTTCGTCGGCAAGCCGCTTGACGTCTTCGTCCCTGGAATTGTCAGCGGCAATCCACTCCGTATCGATGCCGAGACCGGCAAGATGCGCCTGGGCCTTTTCAAGGTCTGGCGCCTTGCGAGACGAAATCAACACCCGAGCTCCTTGCTCGCCTAGCGCCTCGGCGATCTGCAGCCCAAGGCCACGGGAGCCGCCTGTAATCAGGGCATTTTTGCCGGTGAGATCGAATGCCTTCTTGATGCTTCCCATAGTCAAATCCTCAAGCTTGTGGGCAAGGTTCTGCTGCGCGGTCCGCGGGATCACTATTTTCCGCGAAACACTGCCGAGCGACGTTCCACGAACGACTGGATGCCTTCTTTCATGTCTTCGCTGCTGAAAACGCGATCCTTGATCTTTGGGATGTAATCGATCGCAGCTTTTTCACCGGCCTCGATGTATTTGAGCGCTGCTTCCTTGGTCACCTGAATCCCGATCGGAGCGTTCGCGGCGATCAGATTTGCAATCTCCATCGCGCGACCTATCTGCTGGCCGGGAGCCACGACCTCCTGAACAAATCCGACCTTGTAGGCGCGCGCTGCGTTGAACTCGTCGCACAAAAACAGGTGGTACATCGCATCTCCCCATCCGGCCCGGGTCAAATACCGGAAATGGGCACCACCAAGGGGCGCGATCCCGCGCTTGGATTCCATCTGGCAGAACCGGGCGTCGTCGGCCGCCACGACGATGTCGCCAGCCAGCATCATTTCGATACCGATGGTGAAACAGATCCCCTGCACTGCTGTCACGATCGGCTTACGGCAGCGGTTTTTCAACCCGAACGCATCGATGTTGCCGGGCTTGATCTCGGTATTCTCGGCCTTGGGTCCGAAGAACTTCGGCATATCAAGGCCCGCTGTGAAGTCCGGACCCTCGGCGCAGAGCACTCCGACCCAGTAGTCCTCGGTGCGGTCCAGAAGCGTCATCGCATCCGACATCTGCGCCATCATCTGCGGACTGAAGGAGTTCTTCTTCGCCATGTTGTCGATGACGATCTTGAAGACATGCCCGTGCACTTCGGTCCGAATCTGGCCGACTTGGGTTTTCGTCTCGTTCATTTGCTCGTCTCCCGAATTGCGTCCTGGCGACTGCGCAACGACACGCAGGCTCCTCCCGTCGACTGGCGTGCGCCGATCGCTCTTCTCCGACCAGCTTGGAATAGTTGCCGAAACAACGGCTACAAAAGATTTGAATAACTCCTATTCAGGGGAGTGCCGGGGCCTCAAAATCTTTTATCGCGCAGCTTTAGCTCAGCGCCGCGAACGCGGTCCGTTCGAAAGCCATCAGCTCTTCCGTCCGGCCGTCACGTACCTTCAGCAGCCACTGCGGGTCCTGAAGCAGCGCCCGTCCCACCGCGACAAGATCAAACTCCTCGCGTTCGAGGCGGCGGATCAACTCGTCGAGCGACGCCGGACGGGAGCTTTCTCCGCCGTATGCGGCGATGAATTCGCCGGTCAGACCGACTGACCCGACCGAAATCGTCGGTACTCCGGTCACCTTCTTGGCCCATCCGGCGAAATTCAGATCGGAGCCACCGAACTCCGGCTCCCAGAACCGGCGTTGCGAACAATGCAGAATGTCGACTCCCGCGTCGACCAGAGGTTTGAGCCAGGCTTCCAATGCGCGCGGCGTATCGGCCAGCTTTACTTCGTAATCCTGCTGCTTCCATTGGCTGATCCGGAGCAATATCGGAAAATCTGTTCCGACCGACTTGCGCACCGCGTGGACGATGTCGGCGGCAAACCGGGCCCGGCCGGGCAGATTCTTGCCTCCATAGGCATCCTCGCGCCGATTGGTACCCTCCCAGAAAAACTGATCGATCAGATAGCCGTGCGCCCCATGCAATTCGACGGCGTCGAATCCCAAGCGCTTCGCCGCAAGCGCTGCATCGGCGAAAGCGCGAATGGCGTCTGCGATGTCCTCTTCACTCATCGGTTCGCCGAGCTTCTTCTCCGGTCGCGACAGCCCGGACGGACTATCGTAGGCACCGGGAGGGGACCAATTCTGAGCGCGCGTGCGAACGGCTCCGACATGCCATAGCTGCGGAGCCATCAGGCCGCCCGCGGCGTGCACCTCGTCGACCACACTCCGCCACCCCGCCAGCTCCTTCTCGCCATGAAACCGGGGAACGTCCGGATCGTTCAGGGATGCCGGTCGATCCACGCCCGTACCTTCCGATATGATGAACCCGACTGCTCCTTCGGCGCGGCGGCGGTAGTACCGCGCGACGTCTTCGGTCGGAATTCCACCGGGAGAGAACGACCGCGTCATCGGGGCCATCACGACCCGATTCGGCAGGTTCAGCCCTTTGAGCTTGAAAGGCCGGAAAAGCACATCGGTGACCATCTGCACTCCGTGAGTTAGAATTTCGCACGAACGTTCGACGCAAACTCAGCAAGCCGCGCCGTCCACTCTGCCTTCAACAGGTAAGCTCATTTTTGGGCCGCAGTGAGCACGTCCCCGAACTGCTCCCACGAGCTTCCGGTCCAGCGCTGGAGCTGAAGCTGCGTGTACGCCATGCTATTTTCGGGACCTGTGTTGATCGTAATGCCCGGTATCACCGTCGGCAGCGACAGCCCGAGTATGCTCCGCGATTGCTTGACGATGTTCTCGCGCGAGAGATCGTTGCCGCACTGCTTGAGCAACTGCTCCAGAATCTGTCCCTGCTGCGTCCCGAATACATAATTGGCATCGCCGATATCGGCGCCGGGAAGGTATTTGGCGAAATGGTCACGGTACCATTTGATGCCCGGGTCGTCGGCCCACTTCTTGTCATTCGGATCCTTGGTGATCGTCGCGGCGACGATGCCGACGGCCTTCTCTGGCCCCGCCGGGACAATGGTCGAAGAGACAGAACTCGAAACGAAGTTGATCAGGAAGAGAGGCTTCCAACCGATCTCGTCGGCTTTCTTGATCGCCTGTGCTGCGAATTTTGGCGTGCCCGCGACCAAAAAAGCTTCGGAACCGGACGCCTTCAGCGATACAACATGGGAATCAATGGTCGGCTCGGTCACCTCGTAAGAGGACACGATGACTTTCTTGTCGAAATCGTCCTTCAGGTAGCCCTTGAATGCATTGACGAAGTCCTTACCCAAATCATCGTTCTGATACAGGATCGCTATCTTCGCGTCCGGACGGGTCTGAGAGATGTACTTCGCGTAGATTCGTCCCTCCGTATCGTAGCTCGGCAACCCCGTCGTGGTCATGGGAAATTCAGCAAAATTGGTGAACTTGGTGACTCCGCTGACCACGAAAAGATGAGGCACTTTCTTGGCGTTGACGTACTTTATGGTGGCACTGATGCCGGGGGTACCCAGCGGACCGAACAGGAAGGCGACCTCGTCGCTTTCGATGAGCTTACGGGTCTGCTCGACCGTCTTGGGCGGACTGTAAGCATCGTCGTAGGCGATGAGGTTTATCTTTCGTCCGTTGATGCCGCCCCGATCGTTTATCGAACTGACGTATGCAATCAGGCCCTTTCCGGTATTACTGAGCGGCGAAGCGGGGCCACTGAACGGAAAGGTTGCCCCTATCTTCACCTCGGACTCGGTAACCCCGGGGGTCTCCGCACGCACGGGCGCGCCGCTTACCGATGTCGCAAGCGCGGCTGCCATAATGGTCTTCCTGAACATTGATCGCTCCCTCCGGCGACGAATGCGTCGCTCACTATTCTTCCTCGAACGGCTCTATTTCGATGTCGAACGCGTTTTCCCGGAATGCGTCAGCCAGCAGCCGCCGGATCGGGCGTCTTGGCGCTCGCCCGCGCGACCGCGATCTCGCGCAATTTGTGTTTGAGTATCTTGCCGGTGGAGGCCGAAGGCAGAGCCTCGAGGACGACCACCTCGGTCGGACGCTTGTATGACGTGAGCTGTTGGGCGGCATACGACTTCAGATCTTCGGTGCTGACGCGGGCACCAGGCAGCAGCTGCACGAACGCGACGACCTCCTCGTTGCCATCGACCGTTCGTCCCACCACGGCCGATTGCACGACCTGATCATGCGCATTCAGAACCGCCTCTACCTCGGCGGGATACACGTTGAAGCCGGAGCGGATGATGAGTTCTTTGGTGCGGCCGGCGATGTAGAGATGGCCCTCGCCGTTCACCCGGGCGAGATCCCCTGTGTTGAACCATCCCTGGCCATCGATCGCCGCCGCCGTCAACTGCGGAGCGCGATAGTAGCCGAGCATCACGTTAGGGCCCCGAACGTGAAGTTCGCCCACTTCGCCGGGCGCCACCGTTCGGCCTTGCCCGTCGACGATCCGGTGCTCGATACCGGGAAGAAAGGGGCCAACCGACTCGTCGAAAACAGGATGATCTGATCGGACGCCCGAGAGGCCCGGCGAACATTCGGTGATGCCATAATTGTTCAAGAGCGGGATGCCGAACTCGTCCTCGATGCGCTTCTTGAGATCGAGGTCGAGCGGAGCGCCGGCGACGCTCATGAGCCGCAACTTGCCCCGTTCGAGCCGCTGGATGCCCTTGACCGCCTTGTGTTCGAGCAGCCGCTGATACGTGGCCGGCACACCGAACAGGCTGGTAATTCCCTCCTCGGCGATGGCATGAGCCAGCGCAGCGGGATCGGCCTTGGCGACGACGTGCAGGGTGCTGCCGTGCATCAGCGTTGAAATCAGCAGGATCGAATAGCCGACGATGTGGGACATCGGCAGCACGCCGTAGATGCGGTCGGTCGGACGATCTTGGCGAAGCAGTCCCGAAACCCTCCCGGTAACGAGAAGGTTGCGATGGCTCAACATGACCCCTTTCGGAGCGCCGGTGGTGCCCGAAGTGTAGAGAAGGCCCGCGACCTGGCGGGCGCCATCCTTCTCGACGGGCTCAGCTTGCGCGTCCTCGTTGAGAGGACCGACGCCGATTCCACCAAACTGCCCGACAGCGCCGATTTTTGCACCGACGCGTTTGGCGTGATCGGCCGCTTCCTTCGAGAGGGCCGAGTTGAACAGCGCACGCCTGGCGCCGCTGTGCGTCCCGATCAAATCGATCTCTCTCGCCGACAGGCGCGGATTCGCCGCGATGCCCCATGCATCGAGCTTGCTCGCAGCGAACAGCATCGCCCCCAGAGCCACGCTGTTCTCGCTCGCGATTATCACGCGATCGCCAGGCCTGATCCCCAAGTCGGAAAGATCCTTCGCCGCGGCATCGACGGCTTCCGAAAACTGCCGGTAGCTCCACGAACGCCCGCCTTCCACGAAGGCCGGATGATCCGGGGTGTCCCGCACGAAGGGCGCATACACCTCCTGCACTCTGGAAGGCAGGCCGTCCAGCAATTCGGCCGCGGTGAACTCGTCCACGCTACGCATGCCATTCCTCCCTAGTGCCTCCTTTTCGGAAGCGCTGCGCGGCCGCCTTCAAACGGGCAGGTCCGTCCTTTCAGTCCATCAGCAGATCAAGTAAATCGTTCTAAAATAGAACTGTCAAGTTTGACGATTGTCTTTGCTATCAGACGAGACGATACCACCGTCACTTTTCCTTCAATTCCTATTTGGAATTCTATGGATGCAGGACGTTGGAGAAATCAGTCAGATAAGGCGTGAGGAAGCGCAGTGCTCGTTGACATGCACAGTCGCGGTCCGGCGCTCGCTGAGGTTTGCTGATCCTGCCTGACGGTCCGGACCGCCGTATTCGGGCAATTGCGCGACTTTTCGTTGGACTCACTCCACCGCTTCAGCCGATTGCAGTACTGGATAGTCGGTGTAACCGGCCGCGCCGCCACCTGCGAACGTCGCGCGATTGTAGGGATTGAGTGCAGCGCCGAGTTGGAGACGGCGCGGCAAATCCGGGTTGGCGATGAAGTGCCTGCCGAAAGCAACAGCGTCGCCCTGGCCAGCGCGGATCGCAGCATCGGCCGACGGACCGATGAAGCCGCCCGCGAGAATCAATGTTCCGGACCAGAACCGACGCAAATCATTGATCGCGAGCGGCGCGCCAGCTTCACCGGCATCGGTGTCGCGAGCTTCAATCATGTGAACGTACGCGATATTGAGAGGAGCCAGCCGGCTCAGGATATGGCTGTAGAGTCCGATCGGGTCCGCGTCACCGACGTCGTTAAATGTACCGAAAGGCGACAACCGCACGCCGACGCGATCAGCGCCCCAGACATCGACCAGCGCGGTCATCACATCCATCAGCAGACGGGACCGATTTTCGACCGAACCGCCATAAGCGTCCCGGCGGTGATTGGCCTTACTGTGAAGAAACTGCTCGATCAGGTAGCCGTTTGCGCCGTGGAGCTCGACGCCGTCAAATCCTGCGGCCAGCGCGTTGCGCGCGCCTTCACGGTAAGCCTCGATTATTCCCGGAATCTCTCCGATCTCAAGTGCGCGGGGGGTCTCGAATGGCACCATCTGGAACGACGGCGTGAACGACTTTCCGGCAGGTGAAATCGCCGATGGAGCCACCGGCAGCGCGCCGTCCGGCTGGAAGCTGGTATGGGACACGCGACCGACGTGCCAAAGCTGCATGAAAATGACGCCGCCCTTGGCGTGCACTGCATTCGTGATCTTCTTCCATCCTGCGATCTGTTCCGCCGAGTGAATGCCGGGCGTCGCCGGATAGCCTTGCCCGGAAGGCGTGACCTGTGAGGCCTCGGTAACGATCAGACCGCCAGCCGACGCGCGCTGTGAATAATACTCAGCTCCGAGTTCCGTTGGCAAATTGCCGGGGACCGCCGCACGCATGCGCGTGAGGGGCGCCATCACCACACGATGGGAGAGTGTGTAGCGGCCAAGCTTGAGAGGAGCGAAGAGGTGCGCTGAACTCATTGGATATCCTTTGGGTGCGAACGGTTACGCCTGCCACTGGCGGGCGACTCTCATAGCGTTGAGATTGAAATCATTTGGAGAAGGTGGGCCATGCCGCGCAATCGTCGATAGGCACAGCGGAAATCACGCATTGACATCGACGACGGTGCGGCCTTGGACTTTGCCGGCGAACATTCGTCGCACCACATCGGGGACCTCTGTGAGGCCGACGACCTGCGTGGTCCGTGCCAGTTTTGCCAGATCGAGATCGCGTGCCAGGCGCGACCAGGCCTCGATCCGCACCTCCTGCGGGGCATTGACCGAGTCGATCCCGGCAAGAGTGGCATTGCGCAAGATGAACGGCAGGACCGTTCCGGGAAGATCCATGCCTTGAGCCAGGCCGCAGGCCGTGACCACGCCGCGATACTGCGTCTGCGCCAATACGTTCACCAAGGTATGGCTGCCGACGGAATCGACTGCGCGATCCTGTTCGTTCATTTCGGCCACGCTGGTCGAAATCTTCTCACCTGTCTTTGCTGCCAGCAGCGCCTTGAACGTCATCGCAATATCCTCGGGTGCGTGTTTGCTGTCGACGGACCTAGGCGCGCGCCTCCCCTGGCTCAAGAAGGCACAATTAAAGCGGGTACTATCAATTATGAGGGTATCGGACGCCGCAGGGACTGCTCGTGCGAGCAATACCTTCGCCCTGGCACACCGAATGCCTGAAACGCATATTGTAGTACGGTCATCATGTGATATGGTCGACTTGGTCAAGCCCGTCTGTGGGGTCGATAAACACGTCAGGCTTAGCGAGGTAATCCGGTGCGCCCCAGGAGGTTTGATGCCAAAAGCGGATGCGCAGTTGGAGTGACGCTTTCCGTGATCGGAGGTCTCTGGAAGCCGCTGATCCTGTTTCATCTCTTCGCCGGCAAGAAGCGGTTCATGGAGCTGTCCCGAGCGATCCCCAATGCCACGCAGAGAATGTTGACCCTTCAGCTGCGCGAACTGGAGGTCGATGGCGTCATCCTGCGGCATGTGTATCCGCAGATTCCGCCGAAGGTGGAATATGAAATCTCTCCCTTCGGCCAAAGCCTCAGCCCTATACTCCTCTCGCTCCGGAAGTGGGGGCAACACTACGGAGATTCGATCGAGGGCACGGCTCTGCAGCACCCAACACCTGACGCGCAGCGGTCAAACGCTTGCTCTCACACGTGAAAGCGTAGCCAAGGCAAGCATTACTCAGCCGTCATCGCGCTCCTGGAATGATAATCACCATTTCTCCGCCCATGGCCGCAGCACGACCTCGAACGCCCAGGTCGACCGATGCTGACGGTGCAGTTGCAGATACGTTTTCGCGATATGGTCAGGGTCGGCCATATTGTCGTCGACAGTCGTCCCCGCCAGCCGGTGCGCGCGGGTCCCATCTTCCTGAGTCCAGCCGATCGCGGCGTCGATCGGCACATTCGCTACGTGGATACCCTGCGGCATCAGTTCTCTGGCCATGCTTTGCGCGAGTCCGGACTTGGCATGACATGCCATTGCAAACGCGCCACTTGATGGGAAGCCTTTGAGCGCCGCGCTAGCGTTCGTGAAGATGATCGTTCCTCTCGCGCCGTTGGCGTCGGGTTCGTTTCCGAGCATCAGCCGAGCTGCCTGTTGACCGACCAGAAAGGCGCTGAACGCTGAGTTTCGAAGTGTCTCGAGCACCATGACCGGGTCGGCCTCGATAACGTTCTTGCGAAAAATGCCGGGAACCCGGCCATCGATGTTATGAACGACGAGCCTTGGCGTGCCGGCGTCCCGAACGACGTTCCCGAACAGCTGTGCCACCGCCCCCGGCTCACTTGCATCGCAGGCGTATCGACGCACGCCATGCGTCTTCTCCAGGGTTCCAAGGACCGGTTTTTCGGGATTCCTGGCTGCGACGCAGACACTCATGCCGTTCTCCGCGAACAACCGAGCGCAGCTCGAGCTGATGCCCGGACCGCCGCCGACAACGAGTGCGACGTCCCGTACGGAAGGTTGGGTGTCGCGGTTGGATTGGGTCATGTTGTTTCCTCGAATGTGTTTGGTGGACGGCTGGCGTCGTGGCGTCGCAACTCAGGAAGCGTCGCTACGGGACCTATTGTTTCACTGCAACGACAACCTTGCCCTTGGCGCGCCCGGTCTCAACATAGGCAAGGCCGTCCCCGGTCTTTTCAAACGGGAAAACTTTGTCCACGACCGGACGGATCACGCCGGATCCGATCAGGGACGTGATTTCACTCAGCTGCTGCCCATGAGCACGCATGAACAGGAACGCATAGCGCACACCAAGGCTTTTGGCTTTCTTCCGCGCACGACGGCTCAGCAGGCGCATCACCAGTTTCAGGAATAGGTTCAACCCCAGGTCCTTGGCGAAATCGGCATCCGGCGGCCCTGAAATCGAAACGAGGAAGCCACCGGGCTTGAGCACGCGCAGGGATTTCTCGAGCGTCTTGGCGTCCTGGCTGTGCAGGACCAGATCGTAGCCCGACAAGACCTTCTCGAAATCCTGCGTCTTGTAGTCGATGACCACGTCCGCACCGAGGCTTCTGACCAGCTCGACGTTTCTCGTGCTCGTCGTGGTCGCAACTGTCGCCCCGAGATGCTTCGCGAGTTGTATGGCAAAAGTCCCGACACCGCCGGAGCCGGCCTGAATGAAGACCTTCTGTCCAGGCTTCAGCTTGGCCACCTCGACCAGCGCCTGCCAGGCGGTCAGCCCCACCAGCGGGATGGAGGCGGCTTCTTCCATGCTGATGTTCTTGGGCTTTAGCGCCACGTCAGCTTCATTCATGGCAATGAATTCCGCGAACGTTCCGACCCGATGATCACGCGGCCGTGCATAGACCTCGTCACCCAGCTTGAACCGGCTGACTTTGCTGCCAACCTTGGTGACAATCCCGGCAACATCGTGCCCCAGAACGAAAGGCGGACGATACGGTAGTATGAGCTTGAATTCTCCGTCCCTGAGCTTGGAGTCCAGAAGGTTCACACCAGTTGCATGAATTTGAATGAGGACATCATCGCCGCGCAACTCAGGTTCTGGCACGTCGGCCAGGCGCAGAGCACCTTTCTTTTTGTATTTGTCGACAACGAATGCCTTCATTGCTTCTTCTCCGATTTGAAATCCGGTGGCGGGATCAAGCGCCGATGAAGGACAGGGCCTTCGGTACGAAATCGGCGTAGTACTGAAAAATCCCGCCATGCCCGGCATCTTCGTAGATAACGAGTTGCGCGCCCGAGATACGGCGCGCCATATCGATGCTGTTGGCAGTCGGCACCATGATATCATCGTCGCCATTCGCGATCAGTACCGGGATCCGAATGCTTCCGAGATCCTGAGGCGCTTGGAGACCCCAGTGCTTGATCGCCTTGAGTTGTCGCAAGAAGGCTTCCGGTGTGGGTCCTTTGTCCCGGTCTGCCTTGCGCTCCTTCAGCCGCTCAAGAAAGGCTTTTGCGGCTCGGCGACCGTTGTCTGTGGACGTGAAGAACAGGTAGAGTTTTGGGTCTCGCAGTGTCAGCAAGCCCTTGATCATCAGTGGCCAGGACACTGGTCCCACCTTGTCGATACCAGTGCCGCCCGCCGGGCCCGTGCCGGTCAGAATGAGTTTTCGCACCAGGTCCGGCGCCTTCAGCGTGATATCCTGCGCCACGAATCCGCCGAGAGAAAAGCCAAGCAGATCGACCTTTTGGAAGCCTAGCGCACGGATCAGAGCAATCGTATCCCGCGCCATTTCATCAACGGTAACAGGCGCTTTCCCGCCTGACACGCCGATACCTCGGTAATTGGTCGCGATCACACGATGGCTGGTGGCGAGCCCATCGACAATCCGCGGGTCGAAATTGTCGAGAACCGCGCCCCAATGGTTGAGAAGGATCAGCGGCACGTCGGTGCGGGGACCGATATCGCGATAGGCAAAAGTCGTTGCTGCAGCACTGATCGAAAGATTCGGCGCATCGACATAGCGCACGACCGATCCGTTGTGACTGACATAACTGGTCATCGCTAACTCCATTGTCCGGCTCGGACCGGAAATCCTAAGATGCAGGGATATTCGGTCGGATGGCGCAGCTCCCTGCTCGCGCGCCACGATGCCGGCTACGCTGGCGAGTGACGTATCGGACGGAACAAGCCGGGACCGACATCAAGAATGTGCCCTGTCCCTACCCGGTGGCAGGAGCCTTGCCGATGCCAGCCCGACGCGCCGGCGAGAAACGCCGTCTTCTGGCGCGCCCTGGCCTTCCTCATCTGCATCTTTTTACCTCTTGACGAAACAAGGTCTCCTTCAGCGGGGCGGGAGGGGTCCTCGTCTCATTTTTTTGATGACGATCGTCATCTTAACTGATAGATGACGATCGTCATGAATAATGTCAAGCGGAGTTTTTGCGAATCTGAGACCGCTCGGCCGCGGCCAGTAGGGGACCGCCAGAAGAAAGTCCGCAAACCATGAGGGTGTCACGAGAAAAGGCGCAAGAGAACCGCGAGCAGATTATCGAGACCGCGGCGCGCCTGCTGCGTGAGCATGGTTTCGACGGCATCGGCGTCGCCGACATCATGAAAGCAGCCGGGCTGACCCATGGCGGCTTCTATCGCAACTTCGCTTCAAAGGACGACCTGGCGGTCAAGGCCAGCGAACATGCGATGGCGGACACGATAGCGTTGCTGAAGAATGGGCTGGCTCAACAGCAGCCTCAAGATCCGTTGCGGGCGGTGATCGAAAGCTATGTATCGTCGGCCCATCGCGACGATCCAGGTTCCGGATGCATTCTGCCGGCGTTGGCCGCGGACGCCGCGCGCCGCGATGATCCCGCTCTGCGCGCCGTCTTCATTACGGCGATCCAATACTACCTCGACCAGATTGCGAAACTGTCGTCCGCGAGCCCAAGGGCTGCAGGCAGCAGACATCCCGCAGCAATCCTGTCGGAGATGGTAGGCGCTGTCATATTGTCTCGGGTGATTGCGAACGACCCTCTGGCGGAATCGCTGGTTGCTGCCGTGGTGGCGGATATTGCCGGACCCATCCCTTAGACGCGCATCGGATGAAGAGTGACGCAGCGCGCCAGCGGCCCGTGTTTCCCATCGGAGGAGCGTCACCAGTTTTCGCGGAACGGCCGAAGTTCCGTGAGGAATGACCAAGCCGATCGGTCCTGCCCGTAGAGATGGTACAGTTCGTCGGCGATGGCGGAGGGTTTGATGAAGAATTCATCCGGCCTGTCGCTCATTCGCGCGCGCATTCGGGGCGTGTCGATCACGGCGTCGATGAGAAGATAAGCGACGTGCACGCCGAGAGGTCCCATGTCACGTGCGATCGACTCGGTCAAGATGCGCTGCGCCGCCTTTGTCGGAGCGAAGCCTGCGAAATTGGCTTTGCCCCGGATCGAAGACGTGTTTCCCGTCACCAGGATCGCACCGTTCCCCCGATCAATCATGTCGGGAGCCACTTCGCGCGCGAGATACAACAAGCCCATCACGTTGACATCGAAATTGCCCTTCAGCATCTTCGGTTCGATTTCGCGAAAGCTTCCCCACCCCCCGCCTACTGCGTTGTGGACGAGAACTTCAGCTGAGCCGAAGCGGCGCTTCACATCAGTGACTACGGTCCGCACCTGGCTCTCGTCCGAGACGTCGCAGGTCATCGCGTGGACATCGGGAAGCTCTTGGGCAAGGCGATTGATGAGTTCCACGGAACGGGCAAGCGCGATGATGCGGAATCCGCCGGCAGAGAAGCGCTTGACGATGGCGGCTCCGGTGCCCGGCCCAACCCCGGTCACGATCGCGATTGGTTTCTCGGTCATTTGCACTCCCTTCACGCTATTGTCCGGCTGCTCTCAAATGAATTCGCTCGGACTGCGACTGATAGGCGGCCGCCTCCTGCGCGGACACCAGGGCCAAACGAACTGCAACGTTCTTGTGGTAGGGCGTACCCGCGATGGGATCACGGTTGCCGCTCTCGGTGAGCAGATTGATGCGTGGCCCGTTGATCAGACGCTCTCCGTCCGACGTGGGGTATGCCTGACCGTAGCCGTGCGGCAGCGCCAGCTGGCCATTTCGCATGGCGTCATCGACCTTGCAGCGGACGATGAGCCTCCCGACTACCGACTCGACGGCAACCCAGTCACCATCCCTCGCACCCAACTCAGACAGATCGATCGAATTGATCAACATGGCGCCGTCCGGATCCTCGCGACGCCATGCGGGATCGCGAAAGATCTGATTGGCATTGAACATGCGGCGCCCCCCAGCCGCCAACATAAACGGGAACTCCTTTGGCCCTACCGCGGCCTTGGAATCGAGACGCGCCAGCCATTCCAGCATCTGCGGGACGATCAGCCGGACCTTGCGATCCGAATGGCTGATCAATGACCAGACCTCGTCATAGTCGTGCTGGGTAATCGCCGTGCCCTGCCGGCTGGCCACGATCGTGTCGAACAGGAGATCGCCGAGCTGATGGTCCGCCACCTCATCCGATGCGCCGATCGCACGTCGCACCGCTTGCGGCGATCGCTTTGCGCAAGCCAGGGCCGCGCCCCACAAGGGGGCCGCGGCTGCCGTGCCATCCGGAAGCGTCTGCCCCAGCGTATGGTAGAGCACCAGGGCAGCGACTGGGCCGGCGGATGGGTTTTCTGCAATGAAAGCGCGAAAGGCGACGGCGAACTCGGCGCGGGAACGTTGCGCCGCGTCCCGCAGGGGCGCGAGCACATTGTCACCTGGTAGAAGTCCCAAAGCGATGGCAAGCCGCGTGTAGATCTCGGGCTCCGGCAAGGTGCCGTCGAGCGGCGGCAAGACACCGGCACGAACGTGAAAATAGTTCGTCGGAAATTCGAAGTTGAATAGAGTAAATTCTGTTTTCTCAAATTGCGAAGACGCCGGGAGAACGTAATGCGCGAGCCGCGCGGTTTCGGTCATCGCAACGTCGACCACGACGCATAGTTCAAGCGAGCGCAGCGCGCGTTCCACCGCCTCGGTGTTTGCCGCCGTGTTGGCTGGATTGGAACTGTCGATCCAGGCGCAACGCAACCGGTCGGGATGGTCCTTGAGCACTGCTTCGGGGAAAATGTTAGGCGGCAGCAGGCCCCCAATAATCGCGTCACCGGTCGGCGCGAAAGTCTGGTTCGGAGAATTGCCCCATAGCGGTTGGAGCCAGCTATGCAATTGGTTGGTGCCTTTACGGCCGAAATTGCCGGAAAGCATGATCATGAGCTTTTCGAGATAGGAGTTGAGCGTCGAGTTGATGCCTTGTTGGATGCCAAGCTCGACCCGCACCACCATGGCCTTCGCCGCTGCGATCATCGCGGCGCAACGCTCGACATCCGCGATCGAGATATCGGCGGCTGCCGCCCATTCTTCGACGGGGATGTCTAGTAGCGCCTGCCTCACTTCTGCGAAGCCGATCGTATGCTCCTGAATGAACGCGTGGTCGATCTGATCGGACCGGACAAGCGTGGCCAGTAGCGCGCCCAGGAGAAACGTGTCGGCACCGGGACGAACCGCGAGATGCAGATCCGCCATTTCGGCAGTTTCGGTTCGCCGTGGGTCAATGACGATCAGCTTCCGCGCCGGATCCTTTCGGATTTGATTGAGATGGTCGCGCGCATTGGGGAAGCCGTGCGCGATCCAGGGATTTGCACCGATGACCAGCAAGAGATCGCAATGATGGACGTCCTCGGCGGTGTGACACGTCTGGCTACCGAACATATGGCCATTGACCCAGAAGTCGCCGGTTTTCTCCTGCGAAAGGGCGTTGAAGACGCTACGCGAACCCAGCGCACGCAATAGTCCACTGGCGTAGGCGCCGCCCGCATGGTTGCCCTGCCCGCCGCCGCCGTAAAGGGCAATACTCTTTCCGCTATGCTTGTCGACGATGTCTCGCAAGCGCTCCGCAATTTCCGAGATCGCCACGTCCCACTCGATTTCGTCGAAGCCGCCGTCCGCGCGCCGACGTAGCGGCTTCGTGAGCCGATCCTTGTGATGCGCATAATATGGAATCCGGGTCGCCTTGTTGCAGAGATAGCCTTGTGATTTCGGGCTCGATCGGTCGCCTCGCACCTTCTCGATGCGCTCGTCATTCACCAAGACTTCGATCCCGCAATTGATGTAACACAGGTTGCACGCCGTCTTGAGCCACTTGCCAGCCATCATGGTGACCTCCACTAGCTTTATGCCTTTTTGCAGCGCATCGCTTTTATGGTTCTTCGCTGGGGCTTCCGAATCCGGCCTCCGGCGGTCCTACGTCCGGCATCGAGGATGCAGTTGGAAAGTTTCCCCGCGCCGACGGCACGCGACAGTACGATCGATCCAACCATGGTTGCGATAGCGCCCGTCGCGATTTGGCGTGCCTGTCGAGGCGGCGGCTCACCGGGAAGCAGATCGACAAGGACATCGATCATCATCTCCAGTTTGGAAGCCAGGGCCTGCTGCTCACTCGGGCTAGATCGAGCTACGTCGACGGCCAGGGCCGGAAGCGCGCAACCGTGTTTAGGATTGTCGCGATGCCTAGGACTAAGGTAATCGGCGATCAATGCCTCGAAGCGCTCGCCATTGGCCTTGTCGTTGGTCAGTTTTCTCCACCGCTCAGTGGTTTGGTCCATTGCAAAGGCAATCGCCTCGCTAACAAGCGCGGCTCGCGAAGCGAAATGGTTATAGAAGCCGCCATGCGTCAAATCCGCAAGCTTCATCAACTCGACCACACTGAGCCCTTCGGCGCCCTTTTGGCGCAAACCGTAGGAAGCGTTTTCAACGATCCGATCGTGGGTTTGACGCCTGTGGTTTTCTAGGTATCGCATCGCCACTCCGTGCAAGGCGCTAAGGTGATCGGCTGCACAATCTGTCCCCATCCCTCGCAGCAATTCTGGAACCGCGCTTCCTTGAAGATCGCGGCAACATTTCATTGCAATACTGGCTACATTATATGATTATCATCATATAACAACACCTATCAGCAGGAGAGTTCGCCATGGCCGTTGCTTCCGACCCCGTCGTCATCGTTTCCGCCGTCCGCACGCCGCTGGGCCGCTTCATGGGCAAGCTGTCGCCTCTCAGCGCCCACAAGCTCGGCTCTCACGTGATCGGCGCGGCGGTCGAAAGGGCCAAGCTTGCGCCCGAACGGATCGACGAGGTTTTCATGGGCAACGTATTGCCAGCCGGCCAGGGCCAGGCGCCGGCCCGGCAGGCGGCCCGCGGCGCCAAATTGCCGGATGCTACCGGAGCCACCACCGTCAACAAGGTCTGCGGTTCCGGCATGAAGGCAACCATGCTGGCGCACGATATCATCAATGCCGGCTCTGCCGAGATTGTATTGTCCGGCGGCATGGAGAGCATGAGCAATGCGCCCTACCTGCTGGCCAAGGCTCGCGGCGGCTACCGCGCTGGCCATGACCGCGTCATCGATCACATGATGATGGACGGTCTGGAAGATGCTTACGAGACCGGCCGCTCGATGGGCGATTTCGGCGAGGCCACCGCGGAATCCTATCAGTTCACCCGCAAGGACCAGGACGCCTACGCCATGGAAACGCTAACCCGCGCCCGCAAGGCGGTCGAGGGCGGCGCGTTCAGGGCCGAGATCGCGCCGATCACGTTGAGCGAAAAAGCCGGGCCGCGGATCATCGCGAACGACGAACATCCGCTGAAAGTGGACCCCGCCAAGATTCCCGGGTTGAAAGCAGCTTTCCGCGCCAACGGCACCATTACGCCGGCCGCCTCCTCCGCCAATGCCGACGGGGCCGCGGCGCTCATCCTCGCAAAGCGCTCCCTCGCCGATCGTGAAGGCCTGCCCGTGCTGGCCGAGATCAAGGGCCACGCCACCCATAGCCAGGAACCAGAATGGTTCACTACGGCGCCGATCCCGGCGATTCGCAAGTTGTTGGACAAGGCCGGCTGGAGCGTTGGCGATGTTGACCTGTTCGAGATCAATGAGGCCTTTGCCGTGGTGGCGATGGCGGCGCAGAAGGATCTGGGCATCCCCAGGGAGAAGCTGAACGTCAATGGCGGTGCCTGCGCGCTCGGTCATCCGATCGGTGCCACCGGCGCGCGCCTGATCGTGACTTTGTTGCATGCACTCGAAGCCCAGAACCTCAAACGCGGCGTCGCGGCATTATGCATCGGTGGCGGTGAAGCCACCGCCATCGCGATCGAGCGCGTCGTCCGCTGATAGCCCGGACGATCCGGAAAATGAGGCTCGGCGAGCGGTGCGCACTGCGTCGCTCGTCTTCTTGCTACCTGCCTAACCCAACAACGCGAAAGTTCCCATGACTGACCAGTGCGAAACGATCAAGGCCGCGAAGCCGGATGTTCCCGTCTCCAGCGTCCTGCCGATCACGATCCTTTCCGTCCTGGCCGCCATGGGAACGCTCGCGACCAACATCTTGCTGCCGTCGCTGCCCCAAATAGCGATCTCATTGAATGTCACGAGCGCGGCGGTCACCTCCGCGATCACTGTCTTTCTTGCGGTGTTCGGGTTGGGCCAGCTCCTGGTTGGACCGCTTTCGGATCGCTACGGAAGACGCTGGCCGGTCCTGATCGGATTTGCCGTGTTCTTCGGCGGCAGCATCTGGTGCGGCTTGGCAAACGACCTACCCAATCTTTTGGTCGGCCGGGCAGTCCAGGCTGTGGGCGCGTGCGCCACGTCAGTGCTGTCCCGTGCCATCGCCCGCGACATGTTCAGTGGGGCCGCATTGGCACGCGCGTTGGCCCTGATCATGATCGCAATGTCCGCAGCCCCCGGCTTCTCGCCGCTGCTCGGCGGTGCACTCGATCACAGCTTTGGCTGGCGCTCCGAGTTCGCCCTCGTTGCGGCCTTTGCCGCAGTTGGCGCCATTGCCTACGGCATCATCCTCGGCGAAACCCACCATTCGACCCGCACTCCGCTCAACCCGCTCGCCATCGCCAGGACGTATGGTGGCCTGCTTGGCGATCGTCGTTTTGTTATCCCCGCTGCAACCGCGAGCCTGATCATAGGCGGCTTGTTCTCTATGTTTTCGGCTGCACCACGCTTATTCATTGAAGCGCTGCACTTCACGCCGATCCAGCTCGGCCTTTTCTTCGCCGGCACCGTCTTTATCGTGTTCGCGGCCGGTATGCTGGCGACAAAACTGGCGCCACGCTACGGGCTCGATGGCCCGATCAGGGCGGGACTGTGGGCGACGGCGGCCAGCAGCGTTGCGATCCTGTTCATCTCGATCACCAGCCCCACTTTCCTGCCGTTTCTGGGCGCGATGAGCGTATTTCTCCTCGGCATGGGCGTTGTCAGTCCACTGGCTACCGCGCGGACGCTTTCTCCATTCGGGGAGAAAGCCGGCGCCGCCTCGGCGCTGCTGGGTTTCTGGCAGATGATGAACGCCGCAATCGGCGTATGGCTTGCTGCCACGGTGTCACACGAAGCGATGTTGGCACTTGGCATCGTGTTGAGCGCTTTTTCACTGCTGGCGCTTGGCTTGTACGCCCGAAGGCAGGAGTCTTGATCGGCCTTTGCTTCCGCACGAGCCGAGCGCACCGCATCGATTGGCCTCGCACGCAGCAGTACGAGGTGGCCGCCAAACAAGCGCGGACACACGAAATCACTCGCTCGGAGAACTCATCAACATCACTAGTACAGCATTTGGTACTGCACGGCCGACCACGGTCCCGCGCAGGAGGGGCAACGGCTTCGAGACAGGCTAGCGGATCTCGTTCACGTAATGATGATGCGCAGTCGTGGCGCGATGCTCGCTCAGGATCGCAAGCGCACCGGCTTGATCGTACGCCTCCTCGCGGATCACCAGAACGGCGTTCGGCGAAGCTAGCGCAAGCAGACGCCGGTCCTCCTTGTCGGCGAGCTCTGCCAGAAGTTTCTCGCGTACCGCGGCGATGCGAATGCCATAGGCGTCGAGCAGATGGAGATAGAGCAGCGCTGGCACGTTCGCCGCCTTGCGCGGGAAATCAGGCACGCGGCGCGCAATCAGCCGGATTCGCGAATGCATCACCGGCTCGCGGCCAACACGTCGAATGCGGTGAAGACAGAGCAGCGGCTCACCAGCGGCTTCCGCGAAGAGCACCGCCTCCTCGGCATCTGCCGGCCGCAGCTCCACGGACAAGGCTTCGGGCACGGAACGCTGGAGGCTGCCGTCTTCGCCGTGAAGTCGGAAATACTGGAAGAAAAAGCGCAGACTGTGTTGCGGCGCGCGGCCGGTCACGACCGTCCCGGTCTTGCGCCGGCGCACCAGCATGCCGTCGGCCGTCAGGTCTGCAAGCGCCCGGCGAATGGTGCCGACCGCAACCCCGTATCGCGCAGCAAGCGCAACTTCACCGGGAAGCACAGTGCCCGGGGACAGCTCGCCCACCAAGATCGCCTCGGCGATCTGCCGCTTGACGTACTCGTACAACGGAACCGGCAGGCTTGACGGGCCGTTCGCCGCTGCTTTTGCCTGTTTAGCGGTCACATCTGCCTCATTCTTTGGAATTGACAGCAATCGGCTTCGCCTATTTCTTTATAGAATATAGAAATGAGCCGCCGCAAATGGTTTCTCCACTGCCAGGCCTTGGTCAGGCCAGCCCGACGCTGGCTGACGGTTTCGCCGAGATCGAGCGCACAGCCGAACGTGCGATCGACGATCTTGCGCGGATGGTGGCAATCGACACGACTTTCCCGCCCGGCGCGGGATACGAAGCGTTTGCCGGTTTGATGGAGAGCGCTGTTGCGACGCTCGGCCTGGACTGCCAACGCGTTGACGTCCCCGAACATTTGTGGCGCGTGGCGGGCGGCCCGGCGCAAGGACGCAGAACCAATCTCGTCGCGCGCCGCCGCTCGGACAAGCCGGTGCTCGGGCTGTATTTTCATGTCGACACCGTGCCGGCAGCGCCCGGGTGGGAAACCGATCCGCTGAGACTAACACGCGACGGCGATCGCCTGATCGGCCTCGGCGCCGCCGACATGAAGGGCACCATCGCGGCCGTGCTGCTCGCGCTCCGCGTCGCCGACACGATCGGCCTTCCACTCGGCTACGACCCGATGCTGCTGCTTTGCTCTGACGAAGAAGGCGGACTCTATCCCGGCGTGCGCTATCTGGCGGAGCAAGGTTTGCTCGAAGGCCACATTCTCAACTTCAATGGTGCCGCGGCGCCGCGCATCTGGGCCGGCTGCTTTGGTCTCTTCACGCTTCTGGTGCGCGTCCGCGGCAAGACAGTTCACGCAAGCGAAGCCAGGACCGCTGGCTCAAGCGCCAACGCGATCGAGGTCGCACTGCCCGTCCTCAATGCGCTCGCAGCATTGAAACCAGAAATCGCTGCGCGAACGTCCGCCCTGCCCGCGCCGCCGCATGCGACGCATCCGCTCTCAGCCCAGCTTGATATTTCCGCGGCCCATGGCGGCCAGTGCGGCGGCCAGATTCCATCGCTCTTTGAAGTTCTCGTCTGTCGGCGCTATGCGCCGGAGGAAGACTTTCGGGCGGCGCGTGCCGAAATCGAGAACGTCGTGCTTGCGGCGGCCCCCGGAGCTGACGTCGACGTGGTTCTCACCGGCCACCTTATGCCGACGTCCGATCCGACAGGCCCGCACTGGCCGCGCTGGCAGGAGGCGCTGTCGGCCGGGTTCGGATACGTACCTGACGATTTCGCCAAATGGGGCGCGACGAGCTGTTCTGATTTCGGCTGGGTGCAACAGACCGGAATGCAGGAGATCCTGCTAACCGGCCTCGTCCGGCCGGAAAGCTGCGTTCACGCGCCCGGCGAATTCACCACGCGCACCGACATCGTCGCGCTGGCGAAATCGGTCCTTGCCTATCTGTCCGCCGAATTCCGTCCCGCTCTGTCTCCCGAAACACTCGCCGCCCGCTAACTCAAGGAGCACACATCCATGCTGTCCGTCAGTCGCCGTCTTTTCCTTGCGGGAACCGCGATCGGCCTCGCCGGCCTGCCCAGGATCGCCTTCGCCGAAACACCGAAGCGCGGCGGCGCGCTGCGAATGTCGCTCGACCAGGCTGCATCGGTCATTCATCCGATGCAAGCCCGCGTGAACCCGGAATACCTCGTCACTGAGCTGCTCTACTCCAACCTCACCCGGCTGAAGCCGGACATGACCGTCGAGCCTGACCTTGCGATCTCGTGGGAGCCGAACGCCACACTGACAGAATGGATCTTCAAGCTGCGCCCGGGCGTGACGTTTCACGACGGTTCGCCGCTGACCGCCGACGATGTCGTCGCCACCATCAGCGCCATCCTCGATCCGAAGACCGCGTCCCCCGGCCGGACCAATGTCGGCCCGATCAAGGATGTCGCCACGGTCGATTCGCTGACCGTCAAGTTCACATTGACAGGCTCCTATGCCGACCTGCCCGTGGCACTCACCTATCTCAACGCGCGCATCGTTCCGGCCAAGGTCGTCGCCGGCGACCTCGCGAGCCTTTCGACCAAGGCCAACGGCACCGGCCCATTCAAGCTGGCATCCTATGAGCCCGATCGCCGGATCGTCGTCGAACGTAACCCTGCCTATTATGATCCGGCGCGGCCTTACCTCGACCGCATCGAACTGCTGGTCTATCCGGACCGCACCGCCGAGGCGTCCGCAATGATCTCCGGTGAGATCGATTTGCTGCTCACGACCACGCCGGGTGAATACGAGCGCCTCGTCAAGGCCGATGGCGTCAAGGCCCTGCGCACCCCATCCGGCCAATTCCTGAACATCAATCTCGGATGCGACCAGAAGCCGTTCAACGACGTGCGCGTTCGCCAGGCCCTGGCATTGGCGGTCGATCGCGAAGCAACCGTGGGTTTCGTCGCCGGCGGTTATGGCACGCCGGGCAACGACACGCCGCTGAGCTCCGCCTACCACTTCTACAAGGACCTTCCGCTGAAGAAGCCCGATATCGCCAAGGCGAAAAAGCTGCTGGCCGACGCAGGCTATCCCAGCGGCATCGATTTGACGCTGGTCGCATCCGACAAACCGTCGACCCGCACGCAGCTCGGCGTCGCCGTCCGCGAGATGGCGGCCGCAGCCGGCTTCCGCATCAACGTGCAGACCATGCCGCATGCCACCTACCTCGACCAGGTCTGGAAGAAAGGCAATTTCTACGTCGGCTTCTACAACATGCAGCCGACTGCCGACGCCATCTTCAACCTGCTCTACACGTCGAACGCGGCCTGGAATGAGACCCACTGGAACAACGCGGACTTCGACACCGTCATCAATGCAGCCCGCGTCGAGGCCGATGACGCGAAGCGCACGGCACTCTATGCCAAGGCACAGGACATGATGAACGCCGAGGTCCCCTCGGTGATTTCGGCATTCTTCGACCTGCTCGCGGCACAACGCTCCTACGTCGACGGCTACGTGCTGCACCCGCGCGGATCGGTATTCCGCCTCGACATGGTCTCGCTCGGCGCCGGCGTGCCGAAGCGCGCCTGACCCCGGAGGCGCTCGGTGACGCTGGCTTGGTTCGCACGCCGTTTGATGCTGATGCTCTACACCGTCATCGTGGTCTCGATGCTGGTGTTCGCCATCACGCAGATTCTGCCGGCGGACGCCGCCCAGTCGCTGCTCGGGGAAAACGCGACGCCCGAAGTGCTGGCCGCGCTCAGGGCAAAGCTCGGGCTCGGCGATCCGGCCTGGGTGCAATATGCGCGCTGGACTCGCCATGTCTTCACCGGCGATTTCGGCACCTCGATGCGCACGAGCCTGCCGGTCGGCCCGGAAATGCTGGCGGCGCTGTCGCGCTCACTGCTGCTTGCCGTGTCAGCGATCCTGGTCACGCTGGCTGTTGCCGTGCCACTCGGCGTGGTCGCGGCGCTGCGGCAAGGAAGGCTCACCGACACGAGTGTCAGCCTCATTGCCTATCTCGGGGTCTCGCTGCCGGAATTCGTCACCGCAACGCTGCTTGCCCTTCTGCTGGCCGATACGTTGCATTGGCTGCCGGCGACCGGCTACGTCTCCCCACTGGAGGATTTCGGCGGAGGCCTCCGTCACCTGGCGCTGCCGGTGCTCACCGTCTCGGTGATCCTCGTCGCGCACGTCATGCGCATGATGCGCTCCGAGACGCTCGATGTGCTGAAATCGGACTATATCCGCGCCGCGCGCTTGAAGGGCCTGCCGGAACGCACCGTGCTGTTTCGCCACGCCTTGCGCAACGCGCTGCTGCCGGTCGTCACAATCATCGCGCTCGACGTCGGTTATTTGCTCGGCGGCATCATCGTGATCGAGGAGATCTTCGCCATTCCCGGCATCGGGCGGGCGCTGATGGTCGCCATCACCACGCGCGATCTGCCGTCGATCCAGGCGGGCGCGTTGATCATGGCCGCGACCTATGCCGTCACCAACACGTTCGCCGACATGGCCTATGCGTTTCTCGACCGTCGGATCCGCTATGACTGAGCTGTTCATCCGCTTGATGCGAAAGCCACAGGGTTTTGTCGGCGTCGTGCTCCTGGCGCTGATCGCGGCCGCTTGCCTGTTCGGGCCCGCATTGGCGCCCTATGCGCCGGAGAAGATCGATTTTCTCGGCCGGTTTCGCGCGCCCGGCTGGCAGAACTGGCTCGGCGCTGATCAATTCGGCCGCGACATCCTGAGCCGCCTGATGGTCGGCGCGCGTTCGACCGTGCCGCTCGCTTTCATCGCCACCTTCGTCGGCAGCGCAGCCGGAGCGATCATCGGGGTTGGCTCGGCCTATCTCGGCGGACGAACCGACGAGGCCATCATGCGCACCAACGACGCCGTGATGGCGATCCCAGGCCTTCTGATGGCCCTGTTGCTGGTCTCAACGCTCGGCAGCGGCGCCGGCAATGCCGTCATTGCCATCGCGGTGGCCTTTGCGCCGGGCATGGCGCGGGTGACCCGCTCGGCCGCGCTCAACGTACGCAATCAGGACTATGTCAAAGCCGCCATCGCGCGTGGTGAGGGAGCGCCCTGGATCATCTTCCGCGAGATGTTGCCGAACGTCATGGCGCCGATCGTGATCGAATCCACCATCCGGGTGTCCTTCGCCGTTATGCTGTTCGCAACGCTGAGCTTTCTCGGCGTCGGCGCCCAGCCGCCCGCATCCGAATGGGGACTCATGGTGGCGGACGCGCGCCAGTACATGCATCAGGCACCATGGGGATTGATCGCGCCCTCGGCTGCGATCGCACTCACCGCCATTGCCTTCAACCTGGTCGGCGATGGTCTTCGCGACGCCTTCAATCCGAAGGACGAGCGGTGACCTCCATACTTTCGATCCAGGATTATACGCTCGACTACATCACGACCGCCGGACCGGTGCGCGTACTGCACGACATCTCGCTGCAGATCGCGCCGGGCGAGGTGCTGGGCCTCGTCGGGGAATCCGGGTCAGGCAAGAGCTCGCTTGCCTGGGCACTGATGCGCCATCTACCCGACAACGCTCGCGAAGTCGCAGGCTCGCTGCAGCTGGGCGATGTCGACCTTCAGCGCCTGAGCCCGCGCGAGCTGACCAAGATCCGAGGACGCCGTCTCGGGATGGTGTTTCAGGATCCTTCGACATCGCTCAATCCGACGCTCACCATCGGAACGCAAATCACCGAAGCGTTGATACGGCATCGCAGCCTCAAGCCGCGCGACGCCAATTCGCTCGCGATCGAGCTGCTCGGTCACGTCGATCTCAACAATCCCGCTGCGGTGATGCGGCGTTATCCGCACGAAATCTCCGGTGGAGAAAAACAGCGCGTCGTCATTGCCACCGCCTTTGGCTGCCGACCCGACGTCATTCTCTTCGACGAGCCGACCACGGCACTCGACGTCATCACCGGCGCGCGCATCCTCGAATTGTTCGCGCGACTACGCCGGGAGACGGGCGTTGCCGCGCTCTATATTTCCCACGATCTCGCACTTGTGATGCGCGTCGCCGACCGGGTCGCGGTCTTGGAGCGCGGACGCCTGGTCGAACAGGCGCCGGCGGCCGACATCTTCCGCGCGCCGCGCCATGCCAAAACGCGCGTACTTGTGGACGCCGTGCCCAGACCGGAATGCCGCCTTGTCCATGACAAGCCGCGTGCCCAGGTCCTTCTTGCAGCCTCCGAGATCGAAGTCCAATATGGCAGCGGCAGGCTGTTTCGCGACGCGCCGCCGCCGGCCACAAGAAAGATCGGGCTTGAAGTTCGTGGCGGCGAGATCCTCGGTCTCGTCGGCGAGTCCGGCTCCGGCAAGTCTTCGATGGCGCGCGCGCTGACCGGGCTTGCACGCTTCTCAGGCACAATCTTTTTCGACAAGCACGAAATCCACGGCATGCGCGACATGAACGCCGCTTACCGCCGCGACGTGCAGATCATTTTTCAGCATCCGGATTCGTCGCTCAATCCGCGTCACAGGATCGACGAGATCCTGTCGCGTCCTCTCAAGCTTTACGGCGGTCCGCTTGCGGATATTCCCCGCCTGCTCGACCAGGTGCGCCTGCCTGCATCCTACGCCAACCGTTGGCCACATCAGCTTTCGGGCGGCGAGAAGCAACGCATCGCCATCGCGCGAGCCTTCGCGGCGCGACCTAAACTTGTGATCTGCGACGAGATCACCGCACCGCTCGACGTGTCCGTGCAGGCCCAGATCATCGAACTGTTGTTGACGCTGCGGGAGGAGACTGGAACCGCCTTTCTTTTCATCACCCACGATCTCAACCTCATCCGTCAGATCGCTCACCGCATCGCGGTGATGCGCCGGGGTGAACTCGTCGACCTTCTGCCCGTCGAAGATTTTGATGCGGACCACGTTCATCCCTACACCCGCGAACTGATGGCTGCTTCCCCCGTGCCGGTCGGCTGACGACAAGGATTTCCTTCCATGGATCACAACGCCAAAGCAATTCTCGCCGGGATCGACGTGCCCGCCGCCCTCGATCTCCTGTCACGCATGGTGCAGCACAAGAGTTACTCCAGGTCGGACGGCGAGAAGCAACTCGCAGCCTTCATGGTCGGCCGCATGCGCGAGATCGGCCTCGAGACCGAGCTCGCAGCCTTCGGCAGTGAGGGGCGGGTCAACGCCGTTGGTCGCTGGAGGGGCAGCGGCGGTGGCAAGAGCCTGATGTTCAACGGCCATCTCGACACCAACCCGGTGACCGAGGGCTGGACCGTCGACCCCTGGGCAGGCAAGGTCGACGACGCCTTCATCTACGGCATTGGCGTTTCCAACATGAAGGCTGGCGACGCCGCCTACTTCTGCGCGGTCAAGACGCTGATCGACGCCGGCGTCAAACTCAGCGGCGACGTCATCCTCACCTATGTGGTCGGCGAGCTGCAAGGCGGCGTCGGCACCTACTCGCTGGTCGAGCAAGGACTTCGCGCCGACTATTTCATCAACTCCGAGCCGACTGATCTGAAGGCCATGACGATGCACGCCGCGGCCTTCATGTTCATCGTCGAGTTGACCGGCAATACTCGTCATCTGTCCAAGCGCGAAGAGGCAGTCGATGCGATCACGGCCGCGTGCCACCTCATTCCGCGCCTCAATGCGATGAAATTCTCGGGCGCGCTTTCGCCGGAACATGAGCGGATCAATCGCGTCCATGTCGGCGTGGTCCACGGCGCACTCGGCCGCGAGTTGCACGAATGGCGCACGCCCCAGGTCGCGGATTTCGTGCGGATCAAGGGCTCGGGCCGCTACGCGCCGGGCCAGTCCGAAGCCGGGGCCTTGGCCGACATGCGTCGCGAGCTCGACGCGCTTGAAGCACGGTTTCCCGGCCTCAAGGCTGAGATCATGTCGGAGGACCGCTCCGGCGTTCCAACCATGCCGCCATTCGAAGTATCACGCACGAGCCCGATCGTCGAGGCCGTCAACCGCGCCTATCGCGCAGTACGCGGAGAAGAGCAGCCGACGGGCGCCGTTGCCCCGAGCTGCTTCTACGGGACAGATGCTGGTCATCTGCATTATTTCGGCAGAATGCAAGGCATCGTCTGCGGTCCCGGCGGCCGCTACAACACCATGCCCGACGAACGGGTCGACATCGTCGACTTCATCGACATGATCCGCATCTACATGCTCGCCATTCTGGAGATTTGCGGATAGCGGGCGCGCGAACGGGGACCTGCCAATTATCTCTGGCGTGACGATCAGAATTCGAGAAAAAATAACTGACGCCGGCCTGCCCGCGCAGCACGTCGCCCCGGGCGAGCTGGAGCGCTAAACTGACCGCTTTGGCATAGACAGTGGGATTGGAAGATTCGATGACAGACATCACGTTGGACAAAGGCAACAAGCTCGGTCTATGGGGCTGCGGATGCCGAACCCGTACTGTTCCTTCACGGCATGTCGATGAGTCGCGATAGCTGCAGGTCCTTGAAATGGATGTTGCCGACGAGGCGTCGGTCAACTCGGCGATCGACCATGTCATCAAGCAGCACGGAAAAATCGATGCGTTGATCAACAACGCAGGCACCATGTTCGTCGGAGTCACGTAAGCCTACACGGTCGCAGATATCGAACGGCAATTTGCGGTCAATTTCTTCGGTGCCGTGCGAGCCGACCGTGCCGTTCTGCCGCATATGCGTGCCGCCGGGAGCGGACTTCTCGTCCATGTCACATCGTTGATGGGCCGAGTGATCTTTCCTTTCTTCGGTGTCTATTCTGCGAGCAAGTTTGCGCTCGAGGCGCTTGCCGAATCCTATCGCTACGAGCTGTCAAGCTTCGGCGTCGACTCGGTGATCGTCGAACCAGGGCCACTCCCAAGCAACCTGCTCCCATCCAGTCCGGAGCCGTCCGACGAAGGCGTGCTGGCATCATACGGTGCGGTCGCGGCGATCCCGGGCCAAATCAAAGACAGCTCAAGCCAGGCACACGATTCGTCCAATCCGCCACGACCCCAGCTGGTTGCCGATGCCATCGCGCGGATGGTCGAAGCCACGGAACGGCGCCCGTTGCGGACGGTCGTCATGCCCGAGGGCATGGATCTCGGAGTAGAACGACTGAACGAGGCCGTCACCTCGATCCAAAACGACATGCTCAGTGCTCTCGGCATGTCGAACATGATTTGAAACACTGAGTGTCAATCGGCTTGCGAAATTTTGGACGCTGATCCCGGGCTTAAGGGGGGCAGGCCGAATGACACTCACAACCTCTTTCGACCGCCCAACAGCGGCTGGGCACTTGACCCTCGTCACGTCCAGGAGTCACTCATTTTAGGTCCGCGGCACTCCCCGGCCTGCGGCCCGTCAAGGTCCGGCGATAAAGTTTGCCTCCAAGTGTCCGCGGCAATTCGGCCGTGAACTCGATCTCGGGCGGGAGCGAATATGGCGGCAAATGCCCTCTGACATGTTGCGCAATTTCTTCGGCAACAGCGGGCGACGATTTCAGACCCGACTTCAGGACAAGAATGCCTTGATGACCTCGCCTCGCAATCGGTCCGGTTTTCCGACGATCGCCGCCTCGGCCACAGCGGGATGTGAAATGAGGGCAGCCTCGATCTGGCTTGGCACGATCAGATAGTCGCTACTGCTGATCGCATCCACCTTCGTTCCGAGATAGTAGACGTTGCCCTCTGTATCCATTCGGCCGAGATCGCCCGTGAGATAGTAGCGGCGTCCAAACCGATAACGAACCGAAGCGCCCTCGGACTCGCTATAATATCGTTCGAACCAGTGCAGAGGCGACTTTTCCGTATCGATGGCGATTTCACCGCCTTCATCACTTGGGCATTCGCGGCCTGTCGCGTCCAGGATGACCACCCTGAAACCCAATCTATCTTTTAGGGCGTGCCGCGCGCCAAGAGCGACGATGATCGCAAATCGCCTCGCAACCCAAAGCTGACCAATCAGCCGGGCCCGCTGCGCGCGGACAACTGCCAATCGATGATTGTCGGCAGGATCGACCGGCGCCCCTCGTTTTCGAGAGGGCTGAGCAAGGTCCATTTCGCGTCCTTCTGTGCCATGTAGTTATACTGGCTGTCGCCTGTGGGAGCCAGCGCCGACGGAAATATCCGCGGAACGAAGGAGGACACGCATGAAGCTGACGCAAGCTCTGAGCTCCGCGATTCAACAACGCGGGTGTCACATCGGCACAATACATGCCGGCAGATCGCGAACGTGGCGCGAGATCGGACGGCGGGTAGCAGGCGCCGCAGCGGGACTGCGCCGTGCTGGCGTCAGGCAGGGAGATCGTGTCGCAATTCTCGCTTTCAATAGCGATCGGTACATTGAAGCTATTTATTGCGTTGCATGGGCAGGAGCAGTTGTGGTCCCACTCAACACCCGGTGGGCATTTGCAGAGAACGTCTATGTTTTGAAAGACTCCGAGCCTACCGTTCTGCTGGTCGACAGCGAATTCGCGTCGATGGCTGACCAACTGGCACGAGCTTGCCAACTGCTTAAGCTGATCTATCTCGACGACGGGTTGGCTCCCGACGGAATGGTGCATTTTGAAGAATTGGCAAATGATGACCCACTTCAAGATATGGCCGGCCAGGACCGCGACCTGGTGGGCATCTTTTATACGGGTGGCACCACTGGGTTTCCAAAGGGCGTCATGCTCTCCCACGCCAACATCATCTATCAATCACTGGTCTGGATGTCGTCGTTCTATTTCGGGGAGGACGTCCGTTATCTCCACTCGGCCGGACTGTTTCATCTTGCGGGGACTTCGCCAATGATTGCGCTGACGATGGCCGGAGGCACCCATGTGACGCTTCCGCGGTTCGATCCCGAAATTGCAATGAGGGCGATTGCTGACCACAAGATCGTCTCATGCTTGCTCGTGCCGACCATGCTCAACATGATGCTGAATCACCCTTCCTTTGGTTCGTACGATCTGAGTAGCTTGACAGATTGCCAGTACGGCGCGTCTCCAATTCCGGACGCCCTGCTGGTCAGATTGATACACGCCCTTCCCGGGTGGCGCTTCAATCAGGGTTACGGGATGACGGAGAATGCCTCGCTTGCGACCGTACTGCCGTGGAAATATCACGCGCTTGATGGACCCCTCGCCGAAAAGCGGAAGTCGGCCGGACGAGCTGCCCCTGGGGTCGAGATCCAGATCGTCGATGACGACGCGCGAGAGGTACAGCGCGGCACAGTCGGAGAAATTGTCATTCGAGGCGGCGGAATGATGCTCGGATATTGGCGAAAGCCAGAGGAAACCTCGCGCATTCTGCGCGATGGATGGTTGCATACCGGCGACGCCGCCCGGATGGATGACGATGGATTCATCTACATCGTCGATCGCCTCAAGGATATGATCGTCACTGGTGGAGAGAATGTATACTCCGGTGAGGTCGAGAACGCGATCTTTCAGCATGACGGCGTCAGGGAGTGCGCTGTGATCGCCGTTCCCGATGCCCAGTGGGGCGAAGCCGTTCACGCCCTGGTCGTACCGAAGGACGGATGGGCTCTGGATGATGAGATGATCATCATGCACTGCCGCAAGCTGATTGCCGGCTACAAATGCCCTCGCTCCGTCGAGATCAGGACGGAGCCGCTGCCGGTGTCCGGGGCCGGCAAGATCATGAAGGCCGCTTTGCGCCAGGAAAAGTGGCGGGGGTACACCCGAAGCGTTAACTGAAACCCTTCGAGTGATCAGCTGCGGGGGGCGCGAGCTTCGCGCCCTCCCGCAGCCAACATCTCCTATCTGCTCCCGGCCGGCGGCTCTTCCGAAGAATCGCCAGACAGTATCCATGTCTTGCCGTCGAAACGCGCAAAACGCATCGACTTGATCGCGGTCTAGTCATCGGGCGCAGTCTGAATAGTGATGCCGGGGAGCAGCATGGACGCCTTCAGTCCGCGCAGATTGGTCGCCTGTTTCAGCAGGTTTTCCCTGGTGAGATTGTCGCCGCAGCGGCGCAAAATCTCCATGGCGATCTCGACCGCCGTGTAGCCACTCGCAGCCGAAATATCGTCCGGATTCGTTGCTGGGAAATTTTCCTTCATGAAGGTCAGATAGCGCTTCATGCCCTCATCGTTGGCAAATCCCGGATCTCCCGGCACCTTGTAGACCGATGTTGTGATGACACCGGTCGACGCCTCGATCCCCGCTGGGACAAGCACACCGCTGATTGAATTTGCGAGCGACGTCACGAAGATCAGCGGTTTCCAGCCTATTTCATGAATCTTGCGGATCGCCTGGGCGGCGAACTTGTTCTGAGCAGCCAGAAAAACCACATCAGCGCCGCTCGCCTTGAGGTCGACCAGTTGCGAGTCGACGGTGGGGTCGGTCACCTGATAGCTCACCTCTTTCAAGATGCTTGTTGACGATTTCGCTCCCAGGCCATGGTGCAGGCCTTTCAGAAAGTCCTTGCCGATGTCGTCTGCTTGATAGATGACCCCGATTTTGGCATCGGGCCTCTCCTTTAGCAGATATCGCGCGAAGCTTTCTCCTTCTGTCGAATAGAACGGGCTGAACGGAGTCGTCCAAGGAAAGTCCTTCGGATTGTTCCAACGCGACGCGCCGCTGTGGACGAGCAGCTGCGGCACCTTGCGCAGGTTGAGATACATCTGCATTGCCGCGCTGGTCGGGGTACCGAACGAGTTGACGATCGCCAGAACCTGGTCGTCCTCGACCAGCTGCCTGATGACCTCGACCGTTTTCGGGGGGCTGTAGCCCTCGTCACGCTGCAAAAGCACAACCTTACGGCCATTGATGCCGCCGTTGTCGTTGACGGCCTTCACAAACGATGCCTGGACGCGTTGCGTAATGGAGTAGCTGGAAGCGGGTCCGCTGAAGGCAGCATTCTGGCCTAGCCTGATTTCAGAATCGCTTGCGCCGGGATCATATAACTTCTCGGCTTGGGCCTGCCCCAACGCCAGACACAGGCAAAGGCCGACAGTGCTGATAAGCTTCATTGCGTGCTCCTTGCGCTTCTCTCCGGGACTTCCCGTAACTTCGTTGGACCTATCTTCCGCGCCATGGCGTGGCCTTTGCCGCACAGCTCAGCTGACACATCAAGCGACCTCATAGTCAGAAAGCACTGGCTTGCTCATGTCGCGCTCGAAGACGTCGTAACCCCAGGGATAGGATGCGATGTTGCCATGCGCATCGATGTACCAGCTTCGGCATCCGGACGCCCAAATTGAGGTTTTGGCGCGCTCCTTCAGCGCGTTGAAGTAGGCCAGCGTGGCATCGCGGCGCGGTGCAACAGCCCGCGCCTGTGAGCTCAGCAGCTCGACGAGCTGCAGCACGTAACTGATCTGTCGCTCTGCGGTCATGAGGAAGGAGAAATTTCCAATCGGGCTGTATGGGCCGCCAATCATGAACCAGTTCGGGAAGCCGGGCGTCGTGACTGCGCGATAGGTGATGTTTCCGTCGGCCCAGGCTTCCTCAAGTGTATGTCCGCCGGCGCCTCGCACGATCGCGCGCCCGAACGGACGGTGCGTTTCGAACCCGGTCGCGAGCACCAAGACGTCTAGCTCATGCAGGCGTCCGCCCTGGCTGACGAGGCCGCGCGGTTCGGCGTGCAGGATAGGATCGTCGACGAGTTCCGCATTTGGCCGCTGAATGGCTGGATAGAATAGGCCGGACACGATGAGGCGCTTGCAGCCGACCCGATAGTTCGGCGTGAGCCGCGACCGCAAGTCGGGAGCGGCGACAGTGTTCAGATTGTTGAGGCAGGCCAGGCGCATCTCCTCATAGACTTCAGGGTTTTCTCCGGCCAGCGCGGCGCAGAAAGCGCCGTTGAACAGCTTGGCCAGCCTCAAATATTCCTGGGCCATCAACGAGGGATCGGTTCGAAACGCCTGCTTGCGCTCTTCCGACGTCGGCGAGTTTATTTCGGGGAAGATCCACTGCGCGGTCCGCTGAAACAGCGAGACCTTTGCAACCCCATCCACAATTGCCGGCAGTATTTGCACAGCGGTCGAACCCGTCCCAATGATGCCGACTCGCTTTCCTTCGAGAGCCACACTGTGATCCCAGCGCGCGGAGTGAAAGGACACACCTTCGAAATCCGCCAATCTGGCGATCCGCGGGTAGGACGGATGATGCAGCACGCCGACTGCCGAGATCACCGCGTCAAACTCGCCTTGATCACCTTGGTTAGTTTGAAGGCGCCAGCCCGAACCGGTCCAACTTGCTTCGGTCATTTCGTGGTTGAACCTGATCAACGAACGTACGCCGAACCGATCGGCAATCCCGCTCACATAGGCCTGGATCTCTGATCCCGGAGCGTATTTGTGACTCCAGTCTGGATTTGGCGCGAAGGAGTAGCGGTACAGATGTGATGGTACGTCACAGGTCAATCCCGGATAGTTATTATCGCGCCACGTGCCACCGACCTCGGCCGCTTTCTCGAATACAACGACGTGGTCGGTCCCAATCTCCCGCAAGCGGATCGCGGCGGCGATTCCCGACGCGCCGGCTCCGATCACCGCAATCCTTAGATGCCTGTTGCTTTCCATGATGGCGATATCCGGTCCTCGATTTTAGCGGGTCATTGCAAGGCGCTCGACTAATCGTTGGCACAAATGATGTCGCCTTCAGGCGACCAGCGCTGTGAGCGTAAGCGTTGGATTTGCAGACATTTCACAAGCCGGTGTTGAGTGGGGCTCGACGATAAACTGATACCGTGCGAAACCAGTGGCGGGCGGTAGTCATGCATCGAATTGGCTACGGCCATGATGTTGTCGCGAGTGAGAGTATCGCCGGCCTGCTTAAGGACGTGCACAACCGTCTGACAGACCGACCAGCCCCAGGCATTGAGTGGCTCCGTCTTGTTGCCTTTCGGATAGTACGTGCTTATCCATGTGAGCCACTCTTTGACGTCGGGCATGCTGGTCTCTGCCAGATCGGCAACGTCGATTAGAAAGCTCGAGGAAAAGAGCTTCTCGTCGCCGGTGATTTCAGCGGCCTTCAGCACGATGGCAGGGGAATTGGCCAGATACGGTACAAAGGTCGCGGGGCCCCAATTGATTCCACGCATCGCCGTGATTGCCTGGGCAACAAATTTCCCGGTGGCAGCCAAATAGACGGCGTCGGCCCCCGAAGCCTTGAGCTGTATGATTTCCGATGTAACCGTCGGCTGGGTTGCCTCGTATGGCTGCGCGCTGACCAGCTTGTCCTGGTTTCCGGATCCTAACCCCTCTTTCAGGCCCGCCAGGAAATCGCGACCAAAGTCATCGTTCTGAAACAGGATGCCGATCTTGCTGCTGCCAAGCTTCTCGACCATGTAACGGCCGAAGATCGCGCCCTCCTGGGCAGCCGTGGGCTGCCATCCCATCATCAAGGGAAATTGTGCAGCGTCCGAAATCTTGCTTGCAGACGAGGCAACGAAGAGATGCGGGATCTTCTTCCGCGCGAGGTATGGAGCCGTCGCAAGGCTGGTGGGAGTCCCGACTCCACCGACAAGAAAGAGCACGCCGTCCGACTCGACCAGCTTGCGTGTTTGCTCCACCGTCTTTGCCGGATTGTAGGCGTCATCATAGGAGATGAACTCGATCTTGCGGCCGTTAACTCCACCGTCCGCATTGATCTTGTCGAAGCAGCGGCTAAGGGCCTCTTTGTAGGGTAGGTAGATCGCAACTGGACCGGATGCCGCCGTTACATTTCCAATCTTGATCAATGTATCCGTCGCGCCCTCATCGTAGACGCCTGCTCGCGCGGGCCCAGCCACAGTAGTGATCACACTCAGCAATACCGCCATTAGATGCTTTTTGAACAAGGCTTCCACCTTCCATTGACGTTGTTGAGAGCTAGTTCCTGTCGCCAAGCGTCGCATGACGTGCGATGAACGATGCAGCGCTGTGGAGCGCGTCACGTCCCGCTTTCAGCTTGGGCCAGTACAGCTGCCAAACGTGAAACATGCCCTCCCAGACCTGCAGTTCGAGTGGAACGCCTGCTGCCGCGAGCTTCTGTGCAAACGCACAGATGTCACCTAGAAAGACTTCATTCTGGCCTGCCTGAATGTGTGTCGGTGGCAGGCCAGCGACGTTGCCCTGCAAGGGAGAGACGAGCGGGAAGTCTTGCCGCGTTGTTCCAGCATAGAGATCAGCGAAGAAGTCGGCCGTCGCGCTCGACACCAACAGATCCCGAGCAGCCAGGGTCTGGAACGTCACGGAAGTGGACTTCAGATTGACCCAAGGGCTCAGCCCCACGACGCATTGCGGCGATGGCAGCCCGCAATCGCGCAGCACCATCAGTAGGGCAAACGAAAGGCCACCTCCGGCAGAGTCACCCGCGACGGCAGCTATCTGGCCATACCGGCTCAGCAGAGCCTTATACGCCGCGGTCGCGTCGTCGAGGGCCGCAGGATAGGGAGCCTCTGGTGCAAGCCGATACTGAAGGCTGAACACGGTTCCTCTGATGTCCAGGGCGAGACGCTCAGTCAGATGCCTGTGCGATCGAGGCGAGCCAACGGCATAACCACCGCCGTGCAAGTAAAGTACAACCGGCCCGTCACCGACGCGCGTACGTTCGGCAGACACGCCACCCAGCTCTACCTGATCGATCGGTGTTGCAGTGCCACTAGGAAATAGCTCGGCAAACTTCTCAAGCCGCGTGCGCTGCTTGGCAAGCGGCGTGCTCTCGGCTCGCGGCTGGCTCGCAAATTGCTGTAGGAGCGCCGCTAGTCCGGGCTCGTCCATTCCTGGTCCTCCGACCGCGCGCTGTCGAGTCCGCGCGGAACTGTGCTAGCCTTAGCCCAGGTAACGGGTGAAATACCCTCTCGAAAGCCGTAGGGGTGGAAAAGCTCGGGATGGAAACTGCAGACGTTCAAGAGCTGCGCGAATGCCTGGATCGACTCAGGCGTTCCCAGACGTTTGAGGAAGCGACAGACGAATTGGTCAAGGCTGGACTAGTCCTGGGTGCGAGCAAGACTGCGTGGGCGCCCGATCTGTCGCGTCCGTATTTCGATGCCGAAATGGACGCGTTTCACCGGCGCCAAGGATGGCCTGACGACATTATGCGCATCTGGTGGGACGAACACGCCACCCTGAAGATGCCCTTTTATATCCGCTGCCGGTTTGAGCACTTGCCATTTGCGACCGATCTAATGGCGGCAGACCGGACGTCCTCGATCTCGCCCGAACAGCGACGCGCGGCTACAATAGTACTGGGCATGGGCATCACGGACCTGATCACAGTACCGATCCATCTGCCAAAGGGGCAAGTCGCGATGGTGACATGGGCGGGAAATTTTGAACGACGCGCCGCGCATTTGCTCGACAAAACGTCCCCGGAACTCGTCGCCATTGGGCATTTCTTCATGGACGTCTTCCTGCGGCGGTTCGGCCGGCGCGGCACGACAGAATCCGAATTGGCCCGGTTGACGCCGCGTGAATGGGAATGCTTGCGTCTTACGGCGCAGGGCTATCGAGAGCGCGAGGTTGCAAACCTCACGGGCGTATCCGCGACCACTGTGCGGTTTCACCTGGACAACGTGGCCAAGAAGCTTGGCGCATCCACCCGCACGCAAGCCGTGGCACTTGCCGCGCAGATGGGCATGCTGGGGCCCATCGGGAATTGACACCGTCCGATCCTCTCGAAAACGAGAGTACTGGATCGGAGGTTACGAATTATAGGATCGTTCGGTTCGTCAACCGCCTCAGCTTGGCCGGGGCGCCCTTCTCGGCTGTTCAAATGGTGCGACGAAAAGCACAATTAGCCCTGTTCTCTTTGGCTGTCGTGCTCAAATAGGCTTCAAGATCAGAGCGGAAAATCATGACCGAACAAAAGGCGCTTCGTTATGAAACTGGAACGGCCATCGTCGCCGGAGGATCGGGCGGCATTGGTCGCGCAATATGCAAGCGTCTCGCTCTGAGCGGCTCAAATATCGTCCTAACGTACAACTGCAATAGAGACAGTGCGGAGACAACCGCCAAGGAATTGCAGGCACTCGGCCGACGTTCCCTCGCGCTTCGGATCGATCTGCGGGACGCGGCCTCAGTCGCTGAAGCAGTGAAGATTGCAGCTAAGGAATTCGGAAATGTGCACACCGCCATCTACGCCGCGGGCCCCTATATCAATATGCGTCATGTAAGCAGACTGGAGCCTGAACTGTTCGAGAAGACGGTCTCGACGGATGTTTTTGGCGCTTACAATTTCCTGCATACGCTGATACCGGAGCTACGGCGCGCCAAGGGGGTGATGGTTGCCCTTGGTACGCCAGCCATTCGCCGCACGATGCCGAAGGACGTCATGTCTTTTGCGCCGAAGGCAGCAATCGAAGCAATCGTGCGGGCGATAGCCGCGGAAGAAGGTCGATATGGCGTCAGGGCCAACCTGGTCGGTGTCGGCGTTATCACTGATGGAATGTACCAACAATTGCTCGCGACCGGTGACTTCGACGAGGCTTTCCTTAAGGCAACAGAGCAGGTCCTGGCGCTTCGTAGACTCGGACGCGCTGACGACATCGCAAACGCTGTCGATTTCCTGGTGTCCGACGCTGCCGCCTACATAACAGGCCAAAGCCTTATGGTGGATGGTGGCTATGCGCTTTAGGCCCGCATTCCCCATCCCGGGCTGACCTTCCAAATCGACGTCTGTTCTAGCCGGCCACGTGGTCAAGATAGCCCGAGCTGAGCAACTAAAACCTTCAACCTTGAAGCAGACGTCGCAGCCCAAGTCTCACGGTTCGCCCCGCGAAGGTCAAGAACATCGGTAAATCGCCCGCGCTAGATTTTTGACCGCTCTCTTTCGCCCTGCGCCTTCTGAAGGCGCCATTACTTCGTACCCTTGAATGCCGCGCGATAGCTCGCCACTAGGGGTCCTTCTTTTCTGCTCAGCCTGCCAAGGTGTTCTTCATAGTCAACTGCGGCTGCCCAGCAGAAGTCATAATGAGCGCTCAACAACTTCGTTGCGACAACAGCCGCAGAACGCAGATGATTTGCAACAACGTTTTGGTCGAGAACACTCCATCGAAGAGCGTCATGATGCCGCCTTCTAGCGCTGGTGACCGAGCCCGATTCCAAGCTTGAGCGCCTTTTGGCGGAGTGAGCCTTCGGAGCGCTTTGTGAGCTTCGCAATTTTTGCAACCGGAGTCTTCGCTTTCGAATGAGCACGCAGCTCCTTCACGTCAGCCTTTGTGTATTCGCGACGCACAGGTTTCCTCTTCGTAGCCGTCTTCTTTGCCTTCTTCGCCACTTTTTTCTCCTCGATTCGAGAGTGGGCGTACTAGCACAGCCGCATTGAGGCGCAACTCTCCATCAGTTGACTCCACAGGCTGGTCCGATGCGTGAACTCGCCCGTGATGTCAGTGTTTTGCCGGCGATTTGATGCCGGAGAGATTCGGTCCCTGCCCGAGGTTCAGGCACGCATTGATGCACTGCTGGCTGTCCAGCTCCCGCCTGATGCGCTCAGCCGTGATCGGAGAAATCGACCCGCGCCGCATCTCGCCCGGCAGCTAGTACTCGGAATCGAGAGTTCGTGAGGAGGACCGCGTCATGCTAACCGACTCTAACGATTCGGGATTTCGCATCGTTGTTGACTCACTCATCTTGGATACCGGGTACTAGTCTAGTCGATAGCAGGACCGGCAATTCGAGGCAATCAACCCTGGAGCCAACCTCGTCGACGCTCTGGCGCGAAAGGCTATTCTCGCCGATGGCCTGCGCCTCGACTACCCCAACATCACCGGCTATTCGCTCGGCTGCTATCCGCTCCAACCGCCGCGCACTAGACTAGAGCGAACAGGTCCGCAAGCCGGAGATAGTGTCCGTTCCTAGGAAAGCCATAGCGGTGTCCATTTCCCTGAGGATCATGCGCAGGACGGCTTCCGCGCCCACTTCTCCCCCCGCGGCAAGACCCCAAAGCGGCAAGCGACCGAGAAGAACGGCGTCAGCGCCCAAGGCAAGGTATTTCAAGGCGTCCGTGCCGCGCCTCACCCCGCTGTCGGCCAGAATCGTGAGGCGTCCCTTTACCGCGTCAACAATCATCGGAACGCACTCTGCCGGGGCTGGCAGGCAGTCGAGATTCCGTCCGCCGTGGGCAGAGACCACGATTGCATCGGCGCCGATCTCGGTTGCGATTTCGGCATCCATCGGAGCCAGGATCCCCTTAATGATAAGCTTCCCGGCCCAGATATCGCGCAACCAGCGCATATCGTCCCAGTTCAGGCGATGCTCCAGCCGGACGGCGTCTGCGATGCTCGTCCGGGCGATCGTCGTGCGGAATTCATCCGGATAGTGGCCGTAGGTCGGCATGCCCTCGCTCGCGAGATAGCGCATGAGCACGCCCGCAAGCCAGCGCGGATGCAGCGCGACGTCCATCAGGCTCCGCAACGTCGGCACAAAAGGAATGCCGAAGCCGTTGCGGCTGTTGTATTCCCGATTCGGCGCCACGGGTGTATCGACGGTGACGATCAGAGTTTCGCAGCCGCTGGCGCGGGCGCGCTCCAGAAGTCGCGCGGTCAGGACACGATCACGCCAGACATAGAGCTGAAACCAGAGCATGGCATCCGGCGCACCGCGCCGGATGGCGTCGACGGTCGTCACCGACTGCGTCGAGATGCACACTGGAATTCCGACGCACGAGGCCGCACGCGCAAGCTTCGTTTCGCCATCATGCGCGACGAGACCGGCCAAGGCCGTCGGTGCCACGACCAGGGGCGCCCCGAGGCGCTGTCCCAGCAGGGTTGTTTCGAGTGATCGCTTGTCGTGGCCAGTCAGCACCGAGGGCATCAACGTGATGCCATCGAGCGAAGCGCGCAGGCGCCTAAGCGCCGTCTCGTCTTCCGTGCCGCGATCGATGTATTCGAACAGGCCACGCGGCAAGATTTTGCGCGCACGACCGCGATAGTCATCGGCGTTGAGCAGCTTCTGCATCAGGCGGCGTAGCGGTTGATTTTTGATTTCGAGATCGATGTCGCGGCGACGTGGACATGCTGCACGAGCTCGGCCTCGGCACGCTCCTTCGTCCAGCGCGTCGTAGGCACCGAGATGTTGACCGCCGCGACAGGTCGTCCGTGCTCGTCGATGATCGGCGCGGACACAGAAATATCGCCCATCACGCTTTCGTTCACGACGACCGCATAGCCACGCGTGGCGGCGAGGCGAACGCGCTCCAGAAGCTTGTCCGGATCTGTCGTCGTGAACGGCGTGAGCGGCTCGAGCGGGGTTCGCTTGAGAAGATCCAGGCGGTCCTGTTCCGGCATTGCCGACAGGATAGACGTACCTGAAGACGTAAAATAGGCCGGCAGCCGGCTACCAATCACGAAATCGATGTTGATGAGATGTCGGCCCGGGAACCGCGCGACGAAGACGACCTCGTGGCCGTCGAGCTCATGCAGATTGGTCGTCTCGCCGAGGGAGCGGCTGATGTCGAGCAGATAGGGCGAGGCCTTGTCGATGAGATCGTTGGCCTTGAGATAGCTGTGCGAGAACTGAAGTACCTTGGAGGTCAGGCCGTAATTGCGTGTATCCTCGATGCGCCTGAGATAGCCGAGCGTTTCGAGCGTGTAGACTAGGCGCTGGGTGGCACTGCGATCGAGATTGGCGGCGCGCGCGATGTCGGCAAGTGTCAAATAGCGCCGCGGACCGTCGAAGACGTGCAAGACTTGAAACGCTTTCTCCGTCGAGCCGACGAAGAGGGATGAGCGCGCCGGCCCCGCGCCCCTAGTTGCGCGCTTCTCCGCACCAGCCTTCGGTGGGCTCTTGATCTTTCCGGCCTTCTTTGTGCCGTCCTCGCCGCTATTTGCCATGTTGCCGTCCTCTCGTCACCCAACGCTTTCCGAGATCGCCAACTGCTTACCGAGCTCGGCGCGGAATGCCGCGACCAGCGCGGACGCGGGCTGGACCAGCGGCGCCAGCATGCGCGGCGCATCGACGCCGATCATGTCCATCACCGCCTTCATCGGTCCCGGGTTGGTCTCGGCGAATGCCATGTTCATGAACGGAATCAGGCGGCGGTGCAGGCTGAGCGCTTCTGCGGTGCGGCCCGCGATCGCCGTCTCGAAAATCTGCCGCCACGCGCGCGGCAAGAGGCAAGCAGTCACGATGATGCCGCCCTTGGCGCCCGCCGCGAGGTGAAGCGGAAACAGGCTATCCTCGCCGCTCAAGACCGCAAAGCTGTCGTCGACACCGGCCACAACCTGCATGAAATGGTACATGTCCAGGTTGCAGGCCTTCATTCCGATGATGTTGGGATGCCTGGAGAGCTCATGCAGGATTTTTGGCTCGATCGCAATCCGGGTGCGGTAGGGGATCTCGTAAATCAGGAGAGGCACCGGCGACGCATCGGCATAGCGCAGGAAATAGTCGCGGATGCCGGCCTGAGTCGGATTGGTATAATATGGCGTAAGGACCAGGAGGCCGTCCACGCCGTCGGCGGCAAATTCCTTGCCGGCCTGCAAGGCGTCGTGAAAACCGGTGTCCAGCACCCCGGCGATAACGGGCCCCCTGCCCGCCATGGCCTTTACCGACAACCCCGCCATCCGGTTGCGCTCGACCCGCGATAGCGCGCCATACTCGCCGGTGCCGCCGAGCGGCACCACACCGTCAATGCCCTGCTTGAGGAGCCAGGTGAACAGCGCCGACACCGCATCGGCGTCGATGGTGTCGTCGGCCCTCACAGGCGTCGGAATGGCGGGAAAGAGGCCGCGAAGGCGATTTGCAGTCAGCATGGCGAGAACCTCTCGTTAGGAACGTGGGCGGCTATCTTGCGGCGGCGCGCCGACGCAAGCGCTCGGCAACGAAAATCAGAAGCCCCATGAAGATGAACAGGCAGGTGGAGACGGCAGCTATGACGGGCGAGACCTGAAGCGTCACCTCGTCCCAGAATTGCTTTGGCAGCGTGGCGTTGAGACCGCCGGTCGCAAACAGCGCGATCGTCAGCTCGTCGAATGAAGTTGCAAACGCGAACAGGAACGAGGAGAACATTCCGGCTGCGAGAATCGGAAAGGTGACGTAGCGCAGCGTTGCGATCGGCCTCGCGCCGAGACTTTGCGCGGCGTGGTCCAGCCGCGTGTCGTAGCTGCGCAGCACGGCCATCATGGTGATCACGACATAGGGCACCGCCACGACGGTGTGTCCGAGAACGAGGCCGGTGGCCGTTCCGACGAGGCCCATGCGCGCAAAGACATAAAACAGACCGACCGCGATGATCATGCGCGGCACCACGATCGGCGACAGGATGAAAGCGAGCCAGGCGGCCTTGCCCGGGATCTCGCTACGTACCAACAGGAATGCAGCCGGCGTCCCGATCAGCATGGCGAGCAGCCCGGTGCCGAGACCGACCATCAGCGAACGCAACATCGCCTGGGTCCACAGCGGCGACTGAAGCACGGTCTCGTACCAATGCAGCGTAAAGCCCTGGGGCGGCCAGTTGAGGCCGCCGCTGCCGAACGACAGCGGGATCATCAGGATCGTCGGCGCGCTGATGACGATGAGCATGGTCCAGACGAACGCCTGCAATCCGAAGCCAGCCTGGTCGGGACCGCGCTCGCGGCGGTGAGAGGGCAACAGCAGGATGATGCGGTCGGAGATCGTCCCGAGCATCGTGAGAAGCGCGTCGCCGGCTGTCTTCGCCGGGCCTGACAGGCGCGAGGGCGTCGCACGGCGCGCTGTGGCTGCGCCGGTCATCGTCGAGAGGCCGAGCAGCCGGTCATAAGCCGCGAAGACGACCAGCACGACAAGCAACAGCAGCACCGAGATCGCGCCGGCAAAACCCCAGTTCATGGTTTGAAGGACCTGATCGATGATGAGCTGCGTGATCATGGTCTCACGCCGACCGCCGAGCAGCGCCGGCACGATGAAGAATCCGATCGCTGTGACGAACACCATGATCCCCGCCGCGGTGACACCGGGCAGCGACAGCGGAAAGTAGATCTTCCAGAACGCCATGCCGGGCCGCGCGCCGAGCGTCGCAGCCGCGCGCGGCAGGTTGCGGTCGATGTTTTCCATCACCGACAGCATGGTCAGCACGGCGAGTGGAAGCAGCGCATTGACCATGCCGACGAGGACACTGCCGAAATTATAAAGCAGGCTCGCGGGGCTCGAGATAATGCCGAACGACAGTAACAGCTTGTTGATGACGCCGTTGCGCCCGAGCAGCACGATCCAGGCAAAGGCGCGCACCAGAAAGCTGGTCCAGAACGACAGCAGCACCCAGAACAGCAGCGTCGCCTTGCGCTCCTTTCCGACCACCGAGATCAGATAGGCGATGGGATACCCCGTCACGACGCAGACGAGCGTCGTGGCCAGCGAAATCTTCAACGTGATGAGGAGGACGTCGACATAGACGGAGGACGCAAAGAGCTGGCGGTATTGCGCGAATGTAAAGCCATTGTCGTTGTAGAAACTAAGCAGCAGCAGTTGGCCGACCGGATAGACCAGGAACAGGGCGAGCAGCATGACGAGCGGCGCGCCCATCGCGACCCGCGTCCAGATTTGCTTTTGCTGTGCGCGCAGCAATACCATGGCCTCACAGCCCCCCGCCATCGCGGATCGCAACAGCGTCCGCCGGATTCCAGCCGAGCGACAGGCGCTGACCAATCTCGTAAGGCGCCGAGCTCGAGCGGGTCGGATAAGAAGCGACGAGCTGCGGCAGGCTCGCGGTCTCCGGCTCAATGTAGAGCCGCGTCATGCTGCCGCTGATCATCACATCGACCAGCCGGCCCGCGAGCTTGCCGTTTCCGGCAGCACCGTCCTCGACCTGGAGATTCTGAGGCCGGACCATGATCTTGATGGGTTCGCCGGCGGCAAAGCTGCTGCCATTGCCGACGGCGCGCGAACGCGCCTGATCGGTCAGCACGATATCGAGCCCCTGCGCATCGACGTCGCGCACCGTGGCGCTCAGCAGATTGGACTCGCCGAGGAAGTCCGCGACGAACAGCGAGCGCGGACGGAAATAGAGATCCTGCGGCGTGCCGAGCTGCTCGATCGCGCCTGCATTCATTAGGCAGATGCGATCGGACATGGTCATCGCCTCTTCCTGATCATGGGTGACATAGACGATGGTGGTGCGAAGCTCGCGATGGATACGCTTGATCTCGAGCTGCATCTGGTCGCGCAGCTTCTTGTCGAGCGCGCCAAGGGGCTCGTCCATCAGAATGATGGCAGGCCGATAGACGATGCAGCGCGCCAGCGCGATGCGCTGTTGTTGGCCGCCGGACAGCTCGCGCGGATAGCGCTTTGCAACATCCGGCAAGCGCACCGTTTCCAGTGCTTTTGCGGTGCGCCGGCGTGCCTCGGCGTCGGCCACCTTTCGCATCTTCAGTGGGAACGCGATATTGTCCTCGACCGTCATGTGAGGAAACAGCGCATAGTTCTGGAACACGACGCCGATGTCGCGCGCGTAAGCTGGGCTGTGCGTGACATCGGCATCGTCGATGAGGATCTGCCCTTTGTCGGGATGGGTAAGACCTGCGATCAGGCTCAACAGCGTGGTCTTGCCCGATCCGGATGGGCCGAGCAGCGTGAGGAATTCGCCCCTGGCGACGTCGAGATTGGTCGGTGCCAGCGCGACGAAGTCGCCATAATGCTTGCAGAGTCCAGAGGTGCGTAGGCTCGACGACACCATGGCCTGCTCCGATTGTGACACGCGGTTCAAGCCAGGATCCAGCTGTTGAACCGCTCGATGACGGCGGCCTGGTTGTCGTTCCAGTATTTCGCATCGATCTTCAGGCCGGCATTGATGTTGTCCGGATAGGTCGGACAGTTCTTGGCGACCTCCGGCTTGACGTAATTAAAGGCCTCCGGCTGGGTGAGGCCGGCCGGGAAATATTCGACAAGCGCGGCCTGCCGCTTCGGGTCCGACGAGAACTTAATGAACTCGCGGCAGGCGTCGGCATTCGGCGTCCCGGCGAGGATCGACCAGTTATCGCCGCCCCAGATCCCCTGGTTCCAGATGATCTCGACGGGAGCACCGGCCGCCTGCGCGGACTGCGGACGAGACACCCAGGTCGGCAGCAGGTCGATCTCTCCTGAGGTCAGCATCTGCTCGACCTGCGCGCCGCTTGTCCACCATACCGCGACGGAAGGTTTGATCTTGTCGAGCGAAGCAAACGCCTTGTCGAGATCGCAGGGATAGACCTGGTTCGTCGGCACGCTCGCCCCCATCAGCGCTTCCTCGATCGTATCAAACGGATGCTTGCGCACGGCACGACGTCCCGGAAAATCCGTCACGTTCCAGAAATCGACCCACGATTGCGGCGCCTTGCGGCCCTTGAAGGCATCCTTCCGATAGGCGAGCACGGTGGTATAAACATTGGTGCCGACGCCGTAGGGCGACATGAATTCGGCCGGAATCGACTTGATCACCGGCTCGGATTCCAGGCCATGCTTTTCAAGATATTGCTTGCTGCCGGTGGTCAGCAGCAGGATCGCGGGCCAACTGATCTTGGCCATGTCCCAGGTGTAGTTCTTGGTGTCGACCATGGTCTTGATCTGAGCGACCGGCTCCGCATTGGCCTGGACCCCGACCACCTCCACTCCGGTCGCCTCCGTGAATGGCCGGTAGAACACGGCGCCGTAGGCCTTGGTGTAGATGCCGCCGTCGTCGCGTACGACGATGCGCTTGCCCGCGGCGCGCGATGGAGACCAGACGGCGGGTGCGGCCAGCGCGACCGCTCCGGCACTAAGAAGCAGGCGGCGGCGGGAAGTGATGATCTTCGGAAGATGGCTCATGTCAGTCCCCTCTCTATGATCTTGCGATTGACGGCGAAGACGTCGACGCGGCGCCCGCCGCGGATGGCGGCGGCAGAACACGACCGGGATTGAAGAGGCCCAGCGGATCAAACGCCTGCTTCACGGCCCGCATTAATGCGAGTTCGACTGGCGGCTTGTAGCGCTCCATCTCGCCGGTCAGGGTGCGCCCGACGCCGTGCTCGGCGCTGAACGTGCCGCGGAGCGAGCTCGCAACGTCGTTGACGGCGCGGCGGATCCGTGCGCCGACAGCGTCGCGATCCGGCAGCGCATCCCAGGCGTCAAAGCTGAAGAACGGGATGAGATGGATATTGCCGTCGCCCATATGGCCGACGATCACGAACGGCAGATCGGGCACGATGGCGCGCACCGATGCCATCGCGCGCTCGATGAAGGCCGGCACGGCCGACACGGGAACGGCGGTGTCCGACGTCAGTCCGACGCCGGCCTTCTTGTTGGCTTCCGAGACGCTGTGACGCACCAGCCACATGGCTTTGCGCTGCGCCTCGCTCGATGCGACGACGCCATCGCTGATGATCCCGGCCTCGAGCGCGCGCTCGAGCACGGCCTGCATCGTTGCGGCGAGCTCTTGCGCATTGCCGGTGTCGGACAACTCGACCAGGACATGCCAGGTGTCGACGCGCTCGACCGGACAGCGGCGGCCCGGCACCTCCTCGAGGACGATTTGGACCTGCTTGGCGTTCATCAGCTCGAAGGCCGAAAGCCGCGAACTGCAGGCGGCCTGGAACAGGCCGAGCATGTCCAGCGCCTGCTGCGGACTGTCGACGGCGAGCCAGGCCACGGCTTCCGGCTTCGGCAGCGGATGCAACTTCAGCACGGCGCCAGTGATGATGCCGAGCGTGCCCTCGGAGCCGATGAAGAGATGCTTGAGGTCGTAGCCGGTATTGTTCTTGCGCAGCGCCGAGAGGCCGTCCCAGATCGCGCCGTCAGGCAGGACGACCTCGAGGCCGAGCACGTTGTCGCGGGTGTTGCCATAGCGCAGCACCCCGGTGCCGCCGGCATTGGTGGCGATGTTGCCGCCGATCTGGCAGGAGCCCTCGGCACCCAGGCTCACCGGATAAAGCCGGTCTGCCGCGGCAGCAGCCTCCTGGATCGCGGCGAGCACGCAGCCGGCATCAACCTCCATCGTGTTGTTGACGGGATCGATCGACCTGATCCTGCGCATCCGCGTCAGCAGGATAATGACCGGTGGCTTTGAATGCTCGGATGGCGTCGCGCCGCCGCACAGGCTGGTGTTGCCGCCCTGCGGCAGCACTGGCACCCCGTTCTCGACGCAAAGGCGAACGACGGCAGCGACCTGCTCTGTGTTGATGGGAAGAACTGCGCACAACGCCGGGGCGCGATAACGGCCACGCCAATCCTCGGTGAGCCCCGCAAGATCTTCCTCGCGAGTCAGCACTGCCGTGTCACCCAGCAAGCGCTTGAATGCCTCGATCAATGCCATCAACCGGCCTCCAGGGAGAGACTGCCCAGCAGCGTTGTTGCCGCAATTAATCGCAATGCGATTACTTCAATTGCATTATGCTAACTATGAGTCTGGGAGTCCGTCCGAGTCAAGCCGCGCGTCATCTGCAACGCATTCGATGTGGAGAAAGCCGGTCAACCGCCGTAGCAATCTGCCCCGCTTAGTGCCAACCGCTCATCTCCTTGAGAGCGAACGACTGACGAAACATCACCTTCGCCGGTGAAAGTGGATTGGCAGCCCACTAGGACCGCGAGAAAGTCATCGGCATCATATTCCGCGCCGATTGTTCTGCGGCGCGCTCGACCCCGATGAAGCTTCTGACCATCATTAGAGAAACGGCAGCGGATTGGCCGCACGATAGAAGCGGCGCAAGGCCCGATCCTAACAGAAAGGGGGCGACTGACCGATGCTCTCCGAACGCAAAGGTCACACGTTCGAATCGTGTCGGGTGCGACAGTTTCTTTGTTTTACAGAGCGATGTGCGTATCCGAGCCGAAACTCCAGTTCTGTCTCATTCTAGCGAGTAAGCATAAGCAGGTCTGGAAACATCGTAGCCGAGTACAGCTAGTTGCAACTAAGATGCCTTTTGGAACGAGCCTCGATTAGTTCTGGCCGACACGAACGTGGGCCCGACGAACGAGCAATAACTGCTTGACCTGAAGTAAATTGAGCTGGATCAGAGAGTAATCCCTTCAAGCTTTCCGATATTCTCCTCAAAGCCTTTTTTCGATGAGCCGGGCAACGGACCCGGCCTGGCGAACGCATCCACTACGTTGCCCAGGAGCTGCGAGACGTTGTTCTCGAAACCGTTGATGGGCAGCGCCATGCTGGCCGCCATCGCCGGCGCGCCTAAGGTCTTGCGCGGAGTCGCGGTGGCGGACGAATCCATCGGCGACCCGACACTCGAGCGCTGGCGCACGGGCGGCATCGTCGGATTGCGCTTCACCGAAATGCGCACGCCGTCCGGCGAACGCTATCCCGGCAGCGTCGGTTTTGCGGCCCTTCATGCCCTGGCGCCACGCATGCGCGAGACCGGCATGCACGCCCAGCTCTAGGCCAGTGCATCTCAGCTTGCAGAGCATCTGCCAGGATTGCTCAGGCTCGGCGTGCCGCTCGTGATCGACCACATGGGTAACCCGGATGCACGGGAAGGTCCGGACGGGGTGGCCTTTGTTCGGATCGTCGACCTGCTCGCCGACGGCGCATTGTGGATGAAGCTGGTGCTCTGCCGGCTGTCCGCCGGCGGATCGGACTACGCGCGCATCAGGCCGCTTCACGATCGCGTCGTCGAGCGCGCACCGAACCGGCTCGTGTGGGGCTCCGTCTGGCCCTATGTCCGCGTGCAGCCGGCGCCGGATGCCGGACGTCTCGCCGACCTCTTCCAGGAGTGGATCGATGACGGGGCGCTCATTCGGCGCATCCTGGTCGTGAACCCGGCCAGTCTTTACGATTTCAACAAGGAGGAACAAGCATGAGAGGATTAGAGGACATCGAACGCTTCCGCGTCACGGTCGAGGCCCATGTCGCAACCGTCACGATCACCGCCCCGCCGGTGAATGCCCAGGACCGTCGTTTCCGCGAGGAATGCATTCGCGCCTTCGACGTGCTCGGCGCAGACGCCGACGTCCGCGCGATCGTCCTGACCGGCGACGGCAAGGCCTTCTCAGCAGGCGCGGATCTTTCCGAGCGCGCAGCAATCCTGGCCGAACCCGGCGGGTATTCGCGGCACAACCGGCTTGTTCGCGCGTCGTTGGACTGCGTGCTCGAATGTCCGAAGCCGGTGATTGCCGCGGTCAACGGCGCCGCGATCGGCGCGGGCTGCGTCCTTGCGCTCGTGTGCGACATCCTCGTCGTTGCCGAGGAGGCATTCCTGTCCATGACGGAGGTCGACTACGGTCTTGCCGGCGGCGTCCGCCACGTGTTGCGCGCCTTCAGCCCGTCCGATGCGCGACTGATGATCTACACGGCTAAGCGGATCTACGGGCCGGAGCTGCTGCGGATGAACGCTGCATCCCTCTGCGTGCCGGGGGCGAAGTTGCTCGAAGAGGCCACGTCCATCGCACGGACCATAGCCGAAAAGGTGCCGCTCGCAGTGCTTCGCGACGGCTATCGTTACGAGCAGAGTCAGACCGCAGCACTGGCGGAGACTGAGGACACCAAGGAGGCGCTGGCGGCGTTCCGCGAAAAGCGAAAGCCGGTGTTCAACGGCCGGTGAGCTCATGCCGCAAGATGCGAAACGGCTTGAGCTGCTCGACTGGCTCTTCGAACTGACATCGCAACCTGACGAAAGCGGGTGGAGCGGTATGTCTTGCCTGAGTCATTTTACATGAATGGGGGCGCGGTTGTCTCCTATGGGGCACCCAAATACGACGCTTACGGTGAGCAAATCAAGTCGGCTCCGCCGAGGGAGGCTTGCCCAACTATGTCGTCGAAACATGGTTCGCGCACTACGGTCCGGCAGCGATGCCGGACAAAATCGTCGGCAAGATCAACAACCCATTCAATCTTGTGCTGCAGGAGCCCGACGCGGTGGCTCGGTTCGCCAAGGTTGGCCTCGAGCCGCGGGCTCCGAGCCCAGCCAAGCGGCTGCGCTGCTCAAGGCGGAATCGGAAAAGTGGGGAGATGTCATCCGGCGGATCAGGCCGCAGGTGGGATAGGATCCTCGATTGGCTGCTAACGCGCCTTTCGAGTGCGGGAAAATAGACGTAGCTCAGGACGTGCGTAGGGATCAGCGCCGTAGGGAGCAACGTGACGAGTCACAAACGAGTGCAGCCTCGCGAGCTGCACAAAAACGGAGGAACGCAAACGATGAAAGCACTTGCAAGAATGGGCGTTGCGGCACTCGCTCTCTGCGCCTCGCCTTGTCCGGGCACGCTGTACGCCGCAGCGGAATCACTACCTCAGGGGCCGAGCGTTGGTGATCAGGATTTGTCGCCGTTCTACCGCTGGACCGACGCTTTGCCCGAGAAGCCAGGTCTCATGCTACGCCAGGAGGGGCTACCCGATCAGCCTGAGATCGTTGCGGCCGCAACGGCGAGGAGAATCCTGTACACTTCGGTGGATTCAAGATGGCGATCCGGCATTGTTCCGGTAAGCGGCACTCTCTATCTTCCGAAGCAGGCCGCGCCACAGGGCGGATGGCCGCTTGTTGCCTGGGCGCATGGCACGCTCGGCGTCTCGGACAGGTGTGCCCCGTCCTGGAGCAGGCATCGACCGCGGGACGGCGAGTACATCAACGATTGGCTGGAACAAGGGTTCGCCGTCGTTGCGACTGACTACCAAGGTCTCGGCGGGCCCGGCCCGCATCCTTACCTGAACTGGGAAGCAGAAGGACGCTCGGTGCTCGATGCCGCAAGAGCAGCGCTCGACCATTCAAACGGGCAGATCACCAACGCCATCATCATCACGGGTCAGTCGCAAGGCTCCGGCGCCTCGCTCGGCGCAACGCGTCTGGCGCCCTCTTACGCGCCCGACCTCAACATCAAGGCATCGATCGCAACCGGCGTCATTTCCGCGTTTCCCCCGGCAGACAAGAAGCCTTCAAGCGAGCAGAGTTTTGCGCGTTCAGTTCCGCCGCAACTCACCATTCTCATGATGATCGGCGGTGCTCTCGGGGACGACGCGATAAAGCCGGGCGACCTCGTTACTGAGGTAGGGAAGCCACTGCTGCAGGCCGCCCGCGAGGGATGCAACGCGGAGCTTGCACAGGTCGTTCGCAGCAATGGCCTGACCCTGGCAAACAGCCTGAAAGATCCAGTCATCGCGGATCGTCTAAGTGCCGTCATAAATATGAGTCCGGTCCGAATGCCGGTACCGGTCTTTCTCGCGACGGGCCTGGCCGACAAGTCGATCCAACCGCAGCGCCAATATGCCGCAGTTGAAGCCCTCTGCGCTGCCGGGAGCCATGTGGTTTGGAAGACCTATGCCGGCGTGAGCCATAACGGAACGGTGCACGCAGCCTATTCCGACGAACTTGCATTCGTTCAGGCCGCCCTGGCGGGGACTCCGATGCAGTCCAATTGCGCTTCGATTGCCGATCCTGGGCCGGCGGGTGAGCCCTTACCCGGTTTCAAATTCAACGATTGATGAGAGACCCCGAAACCACGCCTTAGGGTGTCCGGCTCAAACGCCTCCACGCTGCCCGAGGCAGATCCATTGGGCAATGGAGGAGAGCCATGCGCTCATTTACACGTGCAATGAAACACATATCGAAATACGCATCCGGAGATGCAGGCAATCATTGGATTGATGGACCTGTCGAGGCGCTGGCCCCTGGCCTACCGGAATCCCGTCAGACGGTGGTCAACGGGCCGGGTGACTCACCTCGGCGATTCGGCACACGCCACGCTCCAGTCGCTCGCCGAAGGCGCCGGCATGGCCATTGAAGACGCCGTCCATCTCGCACACCTGCTCAAGAGCGAGCTCCTATCCATCATAGGCAAATTTGATCTAGCTACAACAATCAAGGTCAAACCACGTCAGCTCACTTCTCCCAAACTGACGTTCGCTGCTTCAGAGGCTCCACACTTTGGGGGCAACACGCCCCTCGGCTCCTCAAGTGTGACATTCAGCTGCAGCAGCCGACGGCGACCAACTGATACGTTGGTAGGCAGCAGGTGCCGTTTCTTCTCCCCGCACGCGAGGGAGAACTCACCACCTTCGGCACCATGCGCAGACCTCCACGAGCAGCTCGATGAGGCAACGTACCCAGGGCACTGGTCTGAGGTAGTCGTGGCATGGCCGAACCTCAGTGAGCCGATCGAAACCGGCCTTCAGACCCCGACTCGAAATTACAATTGTCACCACTGACGATCATATGTATAGTTACCGAAAACATTCAAGCTGCTTAGCGCTGTCGAAGGGAGGGAGCGCCAGAAATCTCGAGTCAAGCAATTGCAAATGACTGTGCCAACCTCGCGTGGCCAGAATCGAGGCGTTCGATTCGAGAGAGAGACCGCTGTGCGCCCAACGCACGGCATGACACGCGACCCAAAGCAGAGGCGTCATGGTCCGAGTTATTCAGATTTCCGATACGCATCTCAGCCCGAGCAAGCAGCACTTCGAGGCGAACTGGGCACCGCTTGCGCGTTGGATCGCGCAGCATAAACCAGATCTCGTCATACATACCGGTGACGTAACGATCGACGGCGCCGATCAGGAAGCCGACGGAGCCTATTGCGCAACCCAACTGGCGTCGCTCGGCGTCCCGGTCTTGGCGGTTCCGGGAAATCACGATGTCGGCGAAGTCGGCAACCCGCACCAGCCGGTGAATGACGAGCGGCTTGATCGCTTTCGCGGCCACTTCGGTGACGACCGCTGGCTACGCGATGTGGAGGGCTGGCGCCTGATCGGGCTCAATTCGATGATCTTCGGCGGCGGACCCGAGGAGGCGCGGCAGACCCAATGGCTCGAGACGGCGATGGCCGATGCTGCGGGGCGTCGCATTGCCTGGTTCACGCACCGGCCGCTCTTCATCGAGTCCCCGACTGAGGCCGACACTGGTTACTGGTCGGTCAAGCCGGAGCCGCGTCGCGCCCTTCTCGATTTGCTGCATCGTTATCGGGTGGAGATCGTGGCCAGCGGACATCTGCATCGCTGGCACGAGATTCGGCTGAACGGCACCCACTACGTCTGGGGGCCGGCGGCCAGCTTTCTGGTCGGTGAGAAATTGGCGCCGCCAATGGGCGGCACCGCGCGGCTCGGAGCAGTGATCTACGACATCGACGGCGAAAGCATCGAAGTGAACATCCGTCCGGTGCCCGGTCTTATCGATTACTGGATCGACGATGTCGTACACGAGGTCTATCCGACGCGCGAAGCTGAGGCTTAATCCGAGATGGCCGGCCTCACATTGCGCGGCATCGGGAAGACTTTCGGCGACACGGCCGTTCTCAATAACATCGATCTCGATATTGCGGACGGAGAGTTTCTGACGCTGGTTGGCCCCTCCGGATGCGGCAAGTCGACGCTCCTGCGCATCATCGCCGGCCTTGAATCGCAGGACAGCGGTTCGGTGTCGATCGGCGGTACTTCGGTCGACCATATGCGGCCTCACGAGCGCAGAATCGCCATGGTGTTCCAGAATTACGCGCTCTATCCCCACATGTCGGTGTTCGACAACATCGCGCTGCCGCTCACCATGACGCGCCTCAACCTGTTCGAACGGCTGCCGCTGATGCGTCATCTGTCCCCTCGCCGCAGGGGCGTCATGGACGAGATCGCGCGTGAGGTGCGCGCCGTCGCGGAGCAGCTGCGCATCGAGACCTTCTTTCATCGCCGTCCTGGACAGCTTTCCGGCGGGCAACGGCAGCGAGTCGCGCTCGGCCGCGCAATGGTGCGTCATCCGCAAGCCTTTCTGATGGATGAGCCATTGTCGAACCTCGACGCCAAGCTTCGTGTGCACATGCGCGGCGAGCTGACCGAGCTGCACTCGCGCCTCGGCGTCACGATGATCTACGTGACACACGACCAGATCGAGGCGATGACGATGTCCGATCGCCTTGCCGTGATGGATCACGGCGAAATACTCCAACTCGGCACACCCGCCGATGTCTATGAACTGCCCGCCACGACCGCGGTCGCGCAGTTCATTGGCAGTCCGGCGATCAATCTATTTCCGGCCCGCGTGGGATCCGACCGCCAGATCGAGCTGCTCGGCCGCACACTGCCGATCGATGTTCGCAACGCGCCAGCTCCCGAATTGACGATCGGTGTGCGTCCGGAGGCAATGCGGATCGGGGGAGGACCGTGCACGATCACGTGCAAGTTCCGGCGCCGCGAAAATCTCGGCTCGGAGAGCATTCTTCACTTCGACCTCGTGGCCTCTCCGGAGGTGGCGGTACTCTGCCGGATCGACAATGATATGCCCATTCCCGAGGGCGAGGTCACGCTCGCCTTCGAGCCGCGGGATTGCCACGTGTTCGACAACAATGGCCGCCGCATCGAGGTGGAAAGCCGCGATGCGGCCGGCCGCGACCTGCGCCGCGCGAGCGAGGTCCGATGAACGCGATCACCCCAGAAATCACCCCGCTCGCCTGCGCGCCGCCGGCCAGCCGCCAGCGATGGATCGAACGGTTCGCGGGGCTAGGCTTTGCAGCACCCGCCCTCATCCTGCTGGTCCTGACGAATTTGGCGCCGCTGGCTGCTCTCGCGTTTCTCAGTTTCACCAATTACGAGCTGGGCGCGCTCGACTTCTCGTTCGTCGGTCTCAAGAACTTCGGCACGGCGCTTCAGGATCCCGTGATCCGGCGCTCGGTTACCAACACCCTGCTCTATGTGGCGATCGTCGTGCCCGGCGGCGTCCTGATCTCGCTGCTGGTGGCAATCCTAATTCATCGGCGCAAGCGCACGCGCGCCCTCTATGAAGTGATCTATTTTCTCCCCGTCACCTCGACGCTCATTGCGATGGCGACGATGTGGCAGTTCATGCTGCACCCCAGCCTCGGGCTCATCAACCAAGCCCTCAAGAGCCTAGGCTTCGCCGAGACGGCATTCCTGAGCGAGCCGCGCCTCGTCATTCCGACGCTCGCCGCGATCGGCATCTGGCAGCTTGTCGGCTTCAACATGGTGCTGTTCCTTGCCGGCCTCTCGGCGATTCCCCGAGACCTCTATGAGGCCGTCGATATCGACGGCGCAAGCCATCCCATCGACCGCTTCCTGAAAGTGACGTGGCCGATGCTTGGTCCGACGACGATGTTCGTGACCGTGACGACCTTCATCACGGCGTTCAAGATCTTCGACACTGTTGCGGTGATGACGCGTGGCGGCCCCGGGGGCGCATCCGAGGTGCTCCTGTATGCCATCTATCTGGAGGGGTTTCAGTACTTTCACATGAGCTATGCGGCGACGCTCACGCTGGTCTTCCTGGCGTTCACCCTGGTGTTCTCGGTGCTGCAAACCTTCATCCTTGATCGACGGGTGCACTATTGATGCGCATATCGGCCACGATCGCCCGTCCGCCTGCGCCGGTTGCGGTCCGGATGCGGCGCCTCGTGTCGCTTGCCCTCGTCCACGCGGTGCTGATCAGCGGCGCAGTCTTCATGCTGCTGCCGTTCGTCTTCATGCTGACGAGCGCGATCAAGCCGCCGGGCGAGATATTTGAGGCGACCTTCCGGCTCTGGCCGCGCCAGTTCTACGGATGGCAGAACTTCGAATCTGCCTTGAACACCGCGCCGCTCCTGCGTTTTCTGTTCAACGGTCTCGTCGTCTGCGGCGGAATCCTCGTCGTCCAGCTGCTGGTCGCCATTCCCTGCGCCTATGCCCTCGCCAAGCTGAGGTTTCCGGGACGGCCGATCTTGTTTTCGCTGGTCCTGCTCGGTCTCTGCATCCCTGTCCAGGCGCCCTCGCTCCCGCTCTACATCGCGTTCGCCGAGCTCGGCATCCTCAACACCTATCTCTCGATGATGATGCCGTTCTTCCTGTCGGTATTCGCGATTTTCCTGTTCCGCCAGTTCTTCAAGTCCTATCCGGACGAGATCATCCAGGCCGCGCGGCTCGACGGTGTCGGTGAGTTCGAAATCGTGTGGCGCATCGTCGTGCCGAGCGCCTGGCCGGCAATCGCGGCGTTTTCGATCTTCTCTGTCGTGGCGCACTGGAACGATCTGTATTGGCCGCTCATCGTCGTCTCCGACACCAAGCTCGCAACGCCGCCACTCGGCATGATGTATTTCGCCGATTCCGAGTTGGGCTCGAATTACGGGGCGCTGGCCGCCGGCGCCACCATTATCACGGCACCGCTGGTCGTCGCGTTCCTGATCGCGCGGCGGCATTTCATCGCCGGCATCACGATGACCGGAATCAAATGACTTCAACCACCGCCAGGAGAGATACCGCCATGCTGCATCGCCGAGACCTCCTGAAGAGCGCCGCGGCCGTCGGGACGACCGCGCTTTCAAGTCCGTTTCTGACACGGTCGGCCCACGCGCAGGACGTGACGCTGGACGTACTCTATGCCTTTCCCGCCTTCGCGAAATTCCATGAACCGATCGCTCAGGAGTTCATGAAGCAGCAATCCGCCATCAAGATCCAGTTCCGGGCGCCGGCGGCGAGCTATGACGAAGGTCATCAGACCATGCTGCGGCAGGCCGTCACCAACCAGCTGCCCGACGTCTATTATTCGGGTTATCACCTGCTCGCCGAGCTCGTGCGCACGCTGGTGAAGCGCAACCAGATCACGGAAGTGGCACCAATGCTGCAGAAGGAGAATGCCGCCTGGCGCAAGGCCAACTATTCCGATGGGATCCTGGCGCTCGGCGCGGTCGACGGCAAGATCTACGGCCTCGCGTTCAATGCCTCGCTGCCGATCATCTATTTCAACGCGCAACTCGTGAAGGAGGCGGGCGGCGATCCGGACAAGATGCCGGACAACTGGACGGATATGATCGCCCTCGCCGCCAACATCAAGAGCAAGGGGTCCGATGTCGCCGGCATAGCCTATAACATCCATGACTGGCCCGACGACTGGCTGTTCCGTTCCCTGATCCTGCAAGGTGGTGGTCAGATGCTCGATGCATCGGAAACCGCGGCCGGTTTCGGCAGCGACGCCGGGCTGAAGGCCCTGGCCCATTGCCGACGGTTCGTGGCCGACGCCAAGATGCCGTTGATTGATTGGGACTCCTCGCGCCAGCAATTCATCGCCGGAAAGATCGGCATTTTCGCCGACACACCGGCTCGGTTGCGCCAGGTCACGGACCTGATCGGCGACAAGTTCACCTTGCGCACCTGCACCTTCCCGATCGACGACAAGCAAAAGGGTGGACTCCCGACCGGCGGCAACGCGGCAATCATCACGGCGAAAGATCCGGCGAAGCAGCAGGCCGCCTGGGAATTCCTGAAGTTCGTGAGTGGTCCGGAAGCGCAGAAGATCGTAGTCGAAACCACGGGCTATATGCCGACCAATTTGCGTGCCTCGGGGCCCGAATTCCTGGCTCCGTTTTACGACAAGAACCCGAACTTCCGCACCGTGTCGAAGCAGATCGAGCGCGCGAAGCCGTGGCAGGGCTATCCGGGCGGACAGTCCGTGAAGATCTGGCGTACCCAACGCGAGATCATCCATTCCGTCATGCGCGGCGAGACGCCCATCGAGGCCGGGCTCGACCGCATGGTCAAGGAAAGCAATGCCTTGATGAAGAGTTCGTAGGCAGCGGGCAATCGATTGCGGCAAGCGGCCGGACGCAAGCCACAACTTTTCTCCTCGGAGGCGGAATTCTGTGTTCATCATTGCCCAGCTCAGCGATCTGCACATCCGACCGCCCGGCAAGTTCGCTTACGGCCATGTCGATACTAACGCGATGTTTCAGAGCGCGATCGACGCCGTGCTGAGGCTCGACCCACGGCCCGATTGCGTCGTAGTCAGCGGTGACCTGACGGATGGCGGGCTCGACGAAGAATACGAGATCGTCGCCGCCGGCCTGGCCAGGCTGCCGATGCCGGTGTTCGTCATTCCCGGCAACCACGACCGGCGCGAGCAGCTCATATCGTCGCTCCGCCCGCGCCACCGCTACCTCCCGCCCGACGGGTTCATCAACTTTGTCGTGGACGATTTTCCGCTGCGGCTGATTTTCCTCGACAGCGTCGAGGCTGGAAAGATCCACGGAACCTTCTGTCCGGCACGGCAACAATGGCTGCGCGACGTGCTCGCGGCCGGACGCGGCAAACCGACACTTATCGTCATTCATCATCCGCCGTTCTTCGTCGGAGCCGACGGGATGGACGATCTGCGCCTCCTCGAAGCCGACGCGCTCGACGCAATCATCAAAGACCATCCGGAAATCGAACGCGTGCTGTGCGGTCACTATCACCGCTCGATTACGGTGCGCTATGCGGGGACAGTGGGCTATGTGGCGCCCAGCACGGCGCACCAGGTCGCGCTCGACCTGCGGTCTGGCAGCACCAATCGCTTCATCAAGGAGCCGCCGGGTTTTGCGTTGCACGTTTGGCGGCCGGATATGGGCATCAGCAGCCATCTTGTTCCGATCGGAGTGTATGGTCGCCCGTTCGACATCGCAGCACCCGATCGGAACTCTCCGGGGATCGAGCAGCGCAAGAGCCTTCCGACGCTGCTAGCGCGCGCAGAGGCCGTCGTTAGCGAGGCGGCGGCCAAGCTGGTGGCGATGCAGTCCACGCCGCTGCGCACCGAGCGCAAGGACCATCTCGACATCGTCACCGAGGCGGATCTCGCCTCCGAGGCGATCATCGTCGCGGGTCTGAAGGCGCTGACGCCGGATGCCGGCATCCTGGCCGAGGAGAGCGGCGCGAGCCCAGGGGACAACGCTGCGCGCTGGATCATCGATCCGCTCGACGGGACAATCAACTACGCGCGGGGACTGCCGTGGTTTTCCGTGACGGTCGCTTACGAGGTTGGCGGCGAGACGAAACTCGGCCTGATCAACTCTCCCAAGATCGGACTGACGGCGCGCTATCTGGCGGGAGAAGGCGCGACGATCGATAGCGTGCCGGCATGCGTCTCGACGACGCGTTCGTTGTCGGATGCGGTCGTTTCGGTGATTCTAACCTCTCACTTCTCGCCCGAGGAAGTCCGACGGACGTCGCGCGTGATTGAACTGCTCGGCAGAGTGGCCCGCGGCGTGCGTATCGTCGTCTCCGGCGCCCTCGAGACGACGATGGTCGCCTCGGGTCGGCTGGACGGCTTTGTTTCACTGAAAGCGGACATCGTCTCGCACGCGGCCGGGATCCCGATGGTGTGGGCCGGCGGCGGCCAGGTCACGACGCTGGCGGGACGTCCGTGCCGCAACGACGATCTCGACAAGATCGCCTCCAACGGATTGATCCACGAGGAACTGCTCGCTCTCCTGCGCCAGGCGCTACAATGACGAGCAGTTCCAGACCCGCATGACGGACGAACCTTCACCCGAAGGAACCGTTTGGCGCAAGCCACCTAGCGGCGGCCTCGCCTCGGAAACAGCTTGTCGCGGATGTAGCGCGAGGTCGGCGTCAGTCTGGCGCCGCGCGGCTTGCGCCAGACCGCTTTATCGATCTCATTCTTGTCGCCAACCTTCAGGCGCCCCGACGCCTTCTTGGCCAGGAAGATCGCATCACTCATTCGCCGGCCGGTTCGGCTCTTCCTCGCTTTTACTTCCTTCCATAGTTTCAACGGCCCGAGCTTCAGCTTGGGAAGCTCCTCTTTGATCTCGCGACGAAGGCAGCTCCTGTCGCTCTCGCCTGCCCGCCTTCGGCCGCCGGGAAACATCCAGAGCCCGTCGCGCCTGCGCCGCACCAGGAGAACGCGACCTTTTCTTGCGACGACCAACTTCGACGATTTCGCCATCACGTCACGACAGGTCCTGCTTCTGTGCCTATCCCACTGCACCAGGCTCTTGGATAGCGCTCAATCTACGGGCAGATGATCGCCTTGATGATGCCATCGCGCCGCGCGACCTGCTGCTCGAACGCGGCGGGCGTCTGCTCGAGCGAGAACCGATGCGTGGCCAGCGGCGCCAGCTTGATCTGCCCGGCATGCGCAAGCGCGATGGCTCGCGGATAGACTTCCGGCATGCGGCGTGAAAACTTGATCGACAGGCCCTTCCGGCGCGACTCCGCGCCGCTGAGGATGTACTGGTTGTTCTCGGGGATGCCGACAAGAACGACCCGGCCACCGATACGGGCGCAACGCGCCGCATGCTCGAAGCCATGCGAGGAGTCGGTCGCCTCGATCACCAGATCGACGCCGCGACCTTCGGTGGCATCTCCGACCTCGGCGTAGCTGCGGCACGCCACATCCGCCCCGAGGTCGCAGGCCAGCGCGGTGCGCTGCTCGACGGGGTCGATCGCGATGATCTTTCCGCTGCCTGCGAATCGCGCCAGTTGCACCAGCAACAATCCCACCGGCCCGCAGCCGAGCACCGCCACGGTTTCCAGTAGCCGCGGACACGCCAGATCCATGGCATGGATTGCGACGCCGAGCGTCTCCAGGATCGCCGCGCCGGCCGGGTCGATGCTGTCCGGCATCAAATGCACGGCGGATCTGGGCACGCAGACGAATTCGGCCATGGCGCCGTTGTGAGGGGCGTAACCGAGGAACTTGACATTGGGGCAGAGATTGGTGTGCCCGCGGTGACACCACTCACAATGGCCGCAGGGAATGGAGGGATCGACCGCCACCAGCGCGTCGGCCGAGAGCCCCGCTTTGCGCGCCGAGTCCGGCGTGAGCACGCCCGAGAATTCATGCCCCAGAACGAATGGCCTGACGTGCGTCGGGCCGGTTGTTCCGCCCTCGAGATAAGAATGCAGGTCGCTGCCGCAGACGCCGACAGCTTTGACTCGGATGATGAGCTCGTCCTCCGCGAACGGCCTCGGCTCGGGGATATCGAGGACGCGGATATCACGAATGTCCTGGAGCACCGCAGCGCGCATGTCGACGCCATCCTTCTGAGCATTTGTCTCTTCATATTACATATGTAACTCCGGGATAACAAATGCTTTTACACGCCATTCGGCGCGGATGCGGGCTATCGCGCCCCGGTGTCGAAGGCGCGGCTCCCCTCTTGGGCGCGAAAATGCAGCTATTTCTGCTTGTCGATCAATTTCAGCGCGGCGACGGCGGCGTTCTCGTCGGTCACCAGCACCTTGCCGATCCGGCCGCGCAGCACCGCGGCGATGATCGGCGCCTTGTTGAGCCCCCCGGCGATCAGCATCGACGTCGGCACACGCGCCAGCTTCTCGAGCGGCAGCGCAATGGCACGGCTGTTGATGCCATGATCGATAGGCCGGCCGGTCTTGTCGAGAAATTGCGCCAGCACGTCGCCGACGGCGCCTGCCGCCCGCAGCTGCTCGGCACGCACGTCCGGCGGCAGCCCATGGCGCATCAGGAGCGAGCGCGGCGTCAGATCTCCCATGCTCAACAGCGCAAGATCGATCCGATCAACGCTGTTCAGCACCTCCTGATAGACCTCTTGAGCCAAAAAGGTGTCGCGCGAGCGCCGGCTGCTGACGAAGATCGGGGCGGCCAGATAGCTGCACTGGGCGTGCAGCCGGTGCGCGAGCTCACCCGCAATTTCGAAGGTGTTGAGCTCGAGTCCGCGCGACAGGCCTCCCATCATGGAGACGATGGACAGTTCGGGATAGTCCGCCGATGTGACGTAACGGATGGTCTCGCGCAAGGTCGCGCCCCAGCCGATGCCGATGATGCGCGGGCGCTTCTGCTCGAGGAATTTCGATAGATACGCTCCCGCCGCCATCCCGATCAGGCTGCCGACCTGGTCGGGATTCTGCGGGCTCGGGATGACGACGGCATCCTCGAGGCCGCATTCTCGGCGCAGGCGATGCTCCAGCTCCGTGCAGCTCGCAAAGGCGGAGTTGAGGCGTATGTTGACGATGCCGGTCCGGCGGGCCTCCGACAGCATGCGGTTGACGCGGGCGCGGGTCAGCCCGAGCCGCTCGCCGATGTCGGCCTGGGTCAGGTTCTCCATGTAGTAGAGCCAGGCGACCCGCAGGATGGTTTGATCAGTCACGGCGCAGCCCCCCGCAGCGGCCCCAAAGCACAGTCAGACGTCGGGGCATTTGAGGCGATCTTTCGTTGGCCGTCAAATCTGTGCCGCGCGGATCTCGTCAAGCGGCCTTTGCGCCCGGCACACCATCCTCGACCACAAAGCTCGTCAGCCGGCGCACGGCGCTTCCTGCGTCCTTGACGTCGTCGACCACCTCGAATCCCACAGTGCAATGCCGGGCGTCGAGTTCGACGGTCGCATAGCCGCGCTTGTCGCCACGCGCATAGACCAGATGCGGGTTTTCCGCCAGCGCCTTGCGCACGCTGGCTTCGCTCGGCCCGTCTGAGGTGATCGACGTGCCGACGAACTCGGTCGCAATGGTCGGTCCGTCCGGCCGAGCGAAATCGTGCTTTAAATCGGCCGTAAAGAAGGCGTGACGATCACCGCCGATCACGATCGGATTGCGCCGGCGATGCGCCACGAGCGAATCGAGGAGTCGGCGGCGTGCATTGGGATAGCCGTCCCAGCCGTCCATCCAGAAATGCGTGCCATCGTCCCCTTCCCGCTTGTCCTGTGCCATCAACGTCTGCTGCGCGACGACTGTCCAACGGCCGTGGCAGTCGCGCAGGCGCGCACCTAGCCATTGCTCCTGTTCCTGGCCCAGCATTGTCCGCGCTCCATCCGTCCGGCCTGCACAGTCCGTCACCCAGGTCGGGCGCCGGCTTCCAACACACGCCGATGCCGAGCGATATTGCCGGTCGTCGAGCAGCAGCACGTCGAGCATCTCGCCGAAGCGATAGTGCGCATAGATCGTGGCATCCGCGCCGCGTGGTCGCGCCGAGGGTGGGAGCGGCATGTGCTCGTAATAGGCCTGATAGGCCGCCGCGCGGATCTTCAGGAACTGACCGGGGTCGCGCACAGTGTAGGAGCGATCATTGGCATAGTCGTCCATCACCTCGTGGTCGTCCCAGACCGTAAGCCAGGGTAGGACAGCGTGCGCCGTTTGCAGGTCGGGATCGCTCTTGTAGAGCGCGTAGCGGTTGCGGAATTCCTCGAGCGTCGTCGGAATTCCGACGCCGTGCTGGCGGACGTGGTGCGATCCCCAAGATTTCTCATAGATGTAGTCGCCGAGATGCACGACGAGGTCGAGATCGCGTGCGGCCATGTCGCGGTAGGCGGTAAAGTAGCCCTGCTCGTATTGCTGGCAGGATGCGAAAGCAAAACGGAAACGCCTCGCCGACCCGGCGGGCGCGGTTCGGGTGCGTCCGACCGGGCTGAGCGCCGAACCGGCGCGGAAGCGGTACCAGTAGACCCGATCCGGTCGCAGCCCCGTCGCCTCGGCATGCACGGAATGCGCAAGTTCTGCCGTCGCCCGAACGACGCCGCGGGAGACGATGCGCGAGAAGGCCTCGTCGTCCGCAATCTGCCATTCGACCTCCACTGGCGCGTCCCGCATGCCGCCGCCCTCGAGCGGCTGCGGCGCAAGGCGGGTCCACAGAATGACGCGGTCCTCCCGCGGGCACCCGGAGGCTACACCGAGCGTGAAGGGATCTGCGCTGAATGAGACCGGCGCTCCCCGCACGAACCCGACAGGCGCAGCCAAGGCGGCGCTCGCCAGCGATCCCACGAGAAAGCGACGGCGGGGAATCATGGGCGCGCCGGCATCGTTTCGAGCCTGCGACGAATGCTCACGGCGAGATCCGGCCGATCGGTCGTGATCTGCCGCACCGGCTGAGCGAGCCAGTAAGCGATATCCTCCGGCTCATTGGTCACCCACGCGCCGAGACGCTCGGAGCCGAGCACCTTGAGGGCGAGCGGCAAGGCGAGCCCCAGGAGCGATTTTTCGACCGCGACGATACAGCCGGGGATGACGCTTAACTGCGTCAACGCAGGCTCAATTCCGCCCATCATCTCTGCCGAACGACGATCGAGCGAAACGAGCACACGCGCCTCCGGCCACAGCCGGCGCACGGTCTCGATCACCGCGGGCACGAAGCAGGTGATGACGGCACGCCGTTCCAGGCCCCGGCGCTTGATCTGGTCGATCAGCCGCGCCTCGAGGCCCGAATAGGGATTGCCAAGCGCGTCCGTCTTGATCTCGAGATGCAGCTCGAGCTTGGTTTCGCTGAGCACATCGAGCACTTCCTCTAAGGCCGGAATGCACTCATCGCCGGCATCGCGAAGACGCGTAGCCGTCAAGCGTCGCAGGCTGCGCGCGCCCACCGGCCCGCTCTCGAATGTGGTGCGATCGAGCAGCGGATCATGGATCACGACAAGCCCGCCGTCCGTGCTCTGATGGACGTCGAACTCGACTGCGTCGACCCCTTCCCTGCAAAGGTTGCAGAAGCCCGTCAGGCTGTTCTCCGGCCAAAGATTGCGTCCGCCGCGATGCCCGGCGATAAAAACCATGATCAGTCCTACTTGCTGCTGTCGACAAGACCCTTGATGAACCAGCGTTGCAACAGCAGAACGACCAACACCGGCGGCAACATCGTGAGAAGCGCACCGCTCATGGCGATGTTCCAGGCCGGCTCGCTGTCGGAGCGGGGGATCAGCCCCTTCAACGCAATGACCGCCGTTGCCATGTCCTTATCGGTCGTGAACAGCAACGGCCAGAGATACTGATTCCAGCCGAACAGGAACAGGATGATGGCGAGCGCCATCATATTCGGAACGGACAGCGGCAGTAGAATGCTCCAGAAGAAGTGCAGCGGCGAGGCGCCATCCAGCCTCGCCGCCTCGCACAGTTCCTCCGGGATCGTCAGGAAGAATTGGCGAAAAAGGAACGTGGCAGTGGCTGAGGCGATCAGCGGGAGGATCAGCCCGGGATAGGTGTTGACCATGTTCCATTCGAGCGCGATCGCGACCTCGTGACCGCTGATCCAACTCCAGAGATCGGCGACATGCAGCGTATCCAAGAGCCATTGCAGGGGCAGCGCCGCATTTGCCACGGCCTCGAAGGTCGGCACGATCCGGACCTCGATCGGCAGCATCAGCGACATGAAGATGAGCCAGAATGCGAGCATTCGATAGCGGAATCGGAAGTAGGTGATGGCGAAGGCCGAGAGCAGCGATACTGCGATCTTGCCGGCCGTGATGCCGAGCGCCACGATAATCGAATTGGCGAACGTCCGGCTGAAGTTGCCCTTGCTCCAGGCCAGCTGCAGATTGTCGAAGAACTGGCCTCCCGGCAGCCACGGCAGCGGGACCTTCTGCACCTCGGCCACCGTGAGCGAGCCCGCCACGAACGCGAAATACAGAGGCACGCACACCATCAGCGCGCCGACGATCAGGATCGCGTGACAGACCATGTTGAGGACCGGCGAGCGTTCAACCATCCGGCTAGACTCCGTAATTAACCTTGCGGTCGAAGTAGCGGAATTGCAGCAGCGTGCAGATCAGCGCAAAGCTCATCAAGAGAACCGACTGTGCTGCGGAAGAGCCGAGATCGAGATTGACGAAGCCGTCGACGAAGACCTTGTAGACGAGAATGTTAGTCGCACCGGCCGGGCCGCCTTTCGTCACGGCATCGATGATGGCGAAGGTTTCGAAGAAGCCATAAATGAAGTTCATCACCGTGAGGAAGAAGATGGTGGGCCCGAGCATCGGCAGCGCGATCGAGACGAAGCGGCGGATCGGTCCCGCGCCGTCCACGGCGGCGGCCTCCATCAGCGAGACCGGCACCGCGAGCAGACCTACCACCAGGAAGATATAGTCGTAGCAGATGTGCTTCCAGGACGCGGCGAGCGTCACCAGGATTAGCGCGTCGGTCGGATTAAGGTTGGGATCCCATGCAATGCCGAAACTGCGCAGCACCTGCGCGAGCGGGCCGACCGCCGGGTTGAACAGGAAGGCCCACAGGATGCCGGCGATCGCAGGCGCAATGGCATACGGCAATAGGACAATCGTGCGATAGGCCGAACGACCGCGTACGATCCTATCGGTCGCGAACGCGAGCACGAGCGCGCCTCCCAAAGTGAGCACGTTCTGCATCACCGTGAACCAGAACGTCACCGTGATCGACTGGCGGTAGTCGCTACTCGCAAACAGCGCCCTGAAATTGTCGAGCCACACGAACTGGACGTTGTTTCCGAAGGGATCGCTGAGCAGGACGGATTGCATCAGCGCCCGCAGCGATGGGATGAAGAAGAAAAACAACAGGATGAGCAATTGCGGCAGCAACAGCAGCGTCGGCAGGCCGGGACCATCACCGAAATTGGCTCGCTTCAGTCCGGCCTCCTCAGGCCGCCGCGTCTTTCCCGACGTGCGCGAGCCACCGGCAGCCGCCGGCACGGCCTTGGACCCGCCGCCCCCGTGCCTTCCCCGAAGCACGGGTTCGCGCGCCTCGCGCCAGGGCATGGACAAGCGCAACGTCATGGACGCTCGGTTTCCGGAGTCTTCCCGGCATTCAGCTTTTCGAACTGCCGCAAGATTTCGTTACCCCGCTTGACTGCGTCATCCATGGCCTGCTGCGGCTGCTTCTGACCGGCGAACACCGCCTCGACTTCCTGGCGCTGGGCGAGCATCGTCTGCACGAAGTTGCCGAAACGAAACCCGCGCGAATTCTCGTTCGGCATGCCGCGCGAGAGCTGCAGCACCGCGATCTCCCTGGTTGGATGATCCTTGTAATAGCCGCGCTCCCGCGCGAGCGCATAGGCGCGGTTCGTCGCTGGAACATAACCGGTCGCGCCGTGCCACCACACCTGGGTTTCCGGCTGCGCAACGAAATCCAGAAAGGCCGCGACAGCCTCGTATCGCTCCGCCATGTGGCCTTTCAAGACCCAAATGGCCCCGCCTCCGATGGTGCTGTTGAGCGGCGGATTGATATCGCTCTCGTGCGGCAGGAAGGTGGCGCTCCAGTTGATGGTCGCGTTTCGTTCGATGTTGCCGTGCGATGCGGTCGAATTGACGAAGGTCGAACACCGACCCGACGTAAACAGCTGCTCGGGACTGAAGCCCTGGCCCGCGATCTGCATCAGGCCGTCATCGAGCCACTTCTTGAGCCGCGCGACTTGCGACACCACCTTCGTCTTGTTGTAGACGAACTCGGTGCCGAGCCCTTCGAAGCCGTTCGCAAGCGTACCGTAGGGCTGGTCATTGATGGCGCTGTAGTTCTCGAGCAGGCTCCAGTAGAAATCGCCGGGCAGCACCGTGCCGCACTCGCTGATCCCCTTGGACTTAATCGCGTAGAGCTGGCGCTCCAGCTCCTGCCAGGTGTCGGCCGGCTTATCGAAGCCGGCCTTCTGGAAGTGATCCTTGTTGTACCAGAAGATCGGCGTCGACGAGTTGAAGGGCATCGCCGACATCCGCCCCTTATAGCTCCAGAAGCTTGCCAAGGGTTTGATGAAGTCCGAAAAGTCGATCTTGTAGCCCTTCTGCTCCAACAGGTCCTGCACGGGAACGATGGCTCCCGAGAGCAGCATCGTCATGTAACCGCGCTCGGCGATCTGCACCATTTCCGGCGGTCGCTTGGCGCGATAGGCGGCGATCACCCCGTTGGTCACCTCATCATAGTTCCCCTTGGCAACCGCGACGACTGTGTACTTGTCCTGCGACGTGTTGAACTTCTCGACCAGCTCATTGAGCCGATCGGCGAGGACGCCACTCATGGCGTGCCACCACTGTACCTCGACCCGCGCCTGCGCCGGACCAACCAATGCCAACGCGCCGAACAAGACCGCAATGAATGCGACTTTCCTACTCATGGGCAGCCCTCCCCCTCGCCAGGCAAAGAGGCCCGGTTTATACATTTGTATCTCTATCATGACATATGTGTCGAGATGATGAAAGAGGGTCGAACGCCGCTCTCGTCCCGCATCTGTGCCGGCGTCAGATGCAAGCCGTGCTTGGGGGCGCCGGGTCCAGTCGGCAAAGGGCTACGAAGCGCTTCTAATTGCTCGACCGACCTTCTGCAGGGCGTCGAAGGCTTTGAAGCGCCGATCGGCCCAGCCTGCCAAAACGGCCTGGGGGTGATGGATTTCTCCCAAGGCCGACATTGCCTTCATCGCCTCGCTGAGGTCGGCATGCTCGCCCGAGGCAACCGATCCAAGCATTGCGGAGCCGAGCAGGACGGCCTCCGGGGATGCGGACGCTGCGACCGTCAACCCCGTCATATCGGCGAGCACCTGCCGCACCAAGCGGCTCTTTGCGGCACCGCCGCTGACCACGATCGTATCGACGGCAATGCCCTTGTCTTGCTGAGCGCGAACGATCTGCCGGGCCCCGCAACCGAGACCGCACAGGCCAGCAAGATAAAGTGCCAGCAGGCTCTCCAGATCCGAGCGCATATCGAGCCCGGCAATCAGTGCGCGCGCGTCGGGATCCGCGAACGGCGCGCGATTGCCGAGGAACTCGGGGACGACATGAAGCTCGCCGACCAACCCCGGGAGCCGTTCAGCACCGCTGCGTGATTCAATTTTCGACGCAAGCCAATCGGCAAGAGGCTGCTGCTTCTGGCTTGCCACTTGTGTTGCTTGCGCGGAATGCGGATGCATCTGCAGCAGATGCTCGACCGCAGCGCCGGCGGCCGACTGCCCGCCTTCATTGAGCCAAAGCCCAGGCACCATGGTGGAGAAATAGGGTCCCCAAACACCTGGGACGAAAGACGGGTTCGGAGTGGTCGTCATGGTACAGGCGGACGTTCCGAAGACATAGGCTATGCGCGTCAGCACCGTACCCACCGTACCGAGCGTCCCACCGTACCAACGCCGCCGGCATGCGCATCGATCAAGCCGGCGGCGACCGGCGTGCCCGCCACGAGACCGACATCGGCCGCTGCCTCTGCAGTCAGACCCGCTGCCAGCTTCGTTCCGCCGGGCGCGATCTCGGTGCCGATCCTGCGGAACTGCTCGTCCGCCAGCACGCCGAGGCCGACCTTGCGGAAGAATTTATCGTCCCAGCGGTCTTCGTGACCCAGGTAGGTCCACTTGCACGTCACGGTACAGATGGAGCGGGACAAGCTCCCTGTCGCACGCCACGTGAGAAAGTCGGTCAAGTCCATGAACTGCCACACACGGAAGAACGTGTCGGGCATGTTTTCGGCGAGCCACAACAGTTTCGGCGTCTCCATCTCGGGTGAGATCGTTCCGCCGACATAGTCGAGAACTTTCTCGCCCGTCTGGTTGATCCGGCGCGCCTGATCGGCGGCGCGGTGATCCATCCATACGATGACGTTGCGAGCCGGATCGCCGGACGGCCCGACGGGCAGCGGCGTGCCCCCCTGGCCCAGCACCACCAGTGAGCAGGTCGCGTCGAAGCCGATGCCGGCGATGCCATCCGGCGCGATGCCGGCCTCCGCCACCGCGCCACGCACGCTGCGGCATACGGCACGCCAGATATCCTCGCTCGACTGCTCGACGATGTCGCCGGCCTCCCGCCAAAGCGCAACAGGGGCGCTGTCACTCCCGATCAGTCTACCCCGCTGATCACCGCAGACGTGGGAGCTCATACCGGTTACGATAGGACCGCCCGAGCCGAATAGATGGATATCGTCTCGAGCGATCTCGGCCCGACAGTCAAGGCACAGACGCGGCCCAGATACTAATTTTAGAGCGTCCGGCTCAGAACCATTCGCCCGGGGTATATTTGTCGATGATCAGCACAGAGAGCGACAGCAGCAGCCCGAGTCCGCTGAAAATCGCCACCGAAAGAGCGCTGTCGATGTCGGCAACCGATTTCCCAGACGCGCGGGGCAGCAACCATGCAATCGCAGCGTTCATGTCACTCTCCGTGGAAGACGGCTAAGACCCGGCACCCACCACAAGAGCAGGCGTTCGTTTCAGAATGATTTCACGCGGTCAGGAAATGGCTTCGCGACCTGCGACGACCGCGCGCTCGATCTGACGGCGCGCCGGGAGGCACTCGCGGCCAGCTGTCGTTCGCTTTGACCCCTCGACGGGCCAGGCGTCAATCGGCTGACGATCGGCTTCGGCGTGACAGCCTGTCCGTACTTGGTTTCTAAACGCCGCTGATAAGCTCATCGCGGCGGATGCTGGATAAGTTGTCACAGTAGAAACTGCCACAGGGCCTCATTCCTAACCGTTTTAAACCTTAGGAGGTCGCTCCCGATTTCGTCCGGTGCCTTCCAAAAGGCAGTACAAGTGCTTCCAAAATGCTCCGCTCACAACTGGTAAACTTGGGGGCGCGCAGCCGTTGATAAGCTTTTGCGACGATTGCTCAGTATGGGCCGGAATATGGCTAAGATCCGAACCTCACCCGAAAACGGGCGGATTGCCGGGCATTTTTGACCAGCTATGGCGGAGAGAGTGTCAGTCAATCCCCATTGAAAGATCAAGCATTTTCGACCTTGCCGGACCAAAACCCACCGGTTGAGCTACGGCCGAAAATAGATCTCGCGTCCGATAAACGCAAGCCGAGATGCGCGGCGAACTCTCTCGTCTTTCAATTGATGGCTCGCTCTGCCTTGATGCCTGATACGTACTGTCTCCAACACGTAGACGAAGTCGGCTACCGAAGCACTTGGGCAGAACTCTCACGCTCCTCGTGCACAGCTGATGCTTGCCGTCTCGCCAAAGTCCTCCTCACGGGAAACCACGGCCAGTCCTTGACGCGGGTAAGGATGCTCCAGATGCCGCCAGGAGCGTGCAAGGCAACGAGTAGCGTCAGGATCCCGAGACCGACGAGGTACGCGGCGCCGTACTCTCCGAAGAAGCGGGTCGCAAAAAAATAAAGCAGCGCTCCAATGATCGGGCCTTCGAGGCGCCCGATGCCGCCGACCATGACGATAAAGATGCAGATCGAGGACCAGTTGGGGTCGAAGCCCGAAGAAGGTGTGATGCGAAGCTGCGCCATGAAATAGACAGCTCCAGCCAGACCCGTTCCAGCCGCCGAAAGGAGGAATACGATAAAGCGCATCTTCGCGACGTCCACTCCCTGACTTGAAGCGGCCACCGGATCGTCGCGCATTGCGGTGAGCGCCAGACCGTAACGTGAGCGCAGAAGCACGTACGTTCCGCCGACCGTCCCAAGAAGCAGGCAGGCGCTCAAGATGGTCAGGCCGATTTCCCGCTCATGCGGCGAAAATTGAGCCATCACACTCAGCGACAATCCGGAGCCGCGCTTGACGTAAGCGATGTTGGAAACGAGGAGGCGGAGCGCCTCTGCCACGACCCAAGTGCCGATCGCAAAATAGGGTCCGTCGAGCCTCTGAAGTAAATAGTAAACCGGGACAGCGACCACAACCGGAGCAACAACACTGAGCGGAACGGCGAGGAACGGGTTGAGCCCCAGATTGCCGGCGAGAATGAAAAGCGCGTAGCCCCCACAGCCTATGAATGCCTGTTGTCCCACAGAGACCATGCCTCCATACCCGGCAAGCAAATTCCACATCTGCGCAATAGCGATCAGACAGCTCAACTCGACGGCCCAGCGGATGTGCCCAGAACTGGCCCAGAAGGGCATCGACGGAAGAGTGAGGAGAAGGATTACGCCGACCGTGAGGGCAATCCTGCCGGAAAAGGTCTGCCGCTCAACAGTGACAATGGACTCGGTCATGCCGCGCCTCTCGCGTTCGCCGCAAGACCTTGCGGGCGCATCGCAAGCACCACCAAGAAGACGATGTGGCCGAGAAGTATCCCCCATCCGGGGTCCAGTCGGGAGCCGACGACCTGCGCCACCCCGAGAACCATCGCGCCAAAAAACCCGCCCCAGATCGAACCCATGCCGCCGATAATCACCGCTTCAAAAGCGAAGAGCAGCTGAGATCCGCCGTCGGCGGGGGCAATGGAGGTCCTAGTCGCTTGAAAAACGGCAGCGAGACCCAGGATCGCTACAGCAATCGCGGTTGCCAATGCATATGCCCCCTTTGTGTCGACGCCGGAGAGTGCAGCCGCTTCCCGGTCGGCAGCGGTTGCCCGGAGAGCGCGCCCGAAACTCGTATGCCGCAGGAGCCCGTGAAGACCGGCTGTCAGGACTATGGCGCTAACGAAGATGATCGCAGGCAGCACGCCAACGTAAATTGGGCCGACCGGAACAGACATCGTGCCGATCGATCCGGCAGACATTGAACGTGGGTCGGCCGACCAGATCTGGAGCATCAGATTCTGGAGCGCTATTGATAGACCGAACGTGGCGATAAGAGACGGCAAAGGGTCGGCGCCGACGACCCGATTGAGGATGCCACGCTGAAGCAGCCAGCCGATGACTGCACCGAGAGGCATAAGAAGCAACGCCACCAGTCCAGAACCTGCTCCCGTCAAGGCGGCAATCGCAATACCAATCAGGCCTAGCAGGATGACGAGATCGCCGTGGGCGATGTTGACGATCCGCATGACCCCAAACATGAGGGCCATTCCGATGGCATATTGCGCATACAGGCCGCCCAGCAGCAGCCCTTGTATAAAGGCGTCGACCCAGTTCATCTGTGGACTCCGAAGTATGCTGCCGCGATTTGTTCGCGACTGATCTCGGATGCCTTGCCGGTCAGCGTGATTCGTCCTTCGAGTAGGCAGTAGATGCGGTCGGCGGAAGCTGCGGCCAAGGCAACGTCCTGTTCGACCAGGACAATCGCGGTGCCCGTCGACCGGATTTCGGGCAGCCGATCATAGATTTCCCGTATAACTTTCGGAGCGAGGCCGAGGGATATCTCATCACAGAGCAGCAGGCGCGGTTGGGTCATGAGTGCCCGCCCAATCGCTACCAATTGCTGCTGTCCCCCGGAAAGCCGCTCTACATCTGTACGTCGCTTCTCGGCAAGGATCGGGAACAAGGCGAATAACCTCTCCACCGTCCAGCGCGCCTCGCGCGCGACGGGCATGGACGCCCGATCGAGGGCTACGCGAAGGTTGTCCTCGACACTCATCCCAGCGAAAAGCCGGCGGCCCTCAGGGACCAAGGCTAGCCCCTTTCGGACCAGCTTGTGAGCGGGGACATTCGAGATGTCCTCTCCATCGAAGGCAACACTGCCTTCGCGGACCGGTAGGAGCCCGGCTACACTGTTGAGCAGGGTCGACTTGCCTGCTCCGTTGGCACCGATCAGGGCAACGACCTCGCCGGGCGCAATCTCGAAGTCGACTGAAAACAAGGCCTGGAAATCGCCGTAACCGCCGCTTGCGCCGCGCACGTCCAAGATAGGGCGGGTCATGCCTCAATACCCATATACACCCGGCGTACTTCGGGGTCGGCGATGACATCGCTCGGAGCGCCGTCAGCGATCTTCTGGCCGAAGTTGAGGACGATGATACGGTCCGCGACCGACATGATCGCGTGCAGGACATGCTCGATCCAAACAATCGTCATCCCGCGATCGCGGATGCGACGGACCAGCGCAACGAGTTGTCCGGATTCCTCTTCGGTAAGTCCGCCTGCGATCTCGTCCAGCAGCAGCAATCGCGGCTTGCCCGCGAGCGCGCGCGCCAGTTCGAGGCGCTTGCGGTTGAGAAGCGTCAGAGAGCCCGCGGGCTGGTTTTCACGCTCCGTAAGTCCGCATTCCTCGAGTATCTCGGCACACTCGGCATACGCAGTTCGTTCGCTTCGTCCACCCGCGAACATCGCTGCGACGAGCAGGTTTTCGAACGTTGTCATTCCGGCGTATGGGCGTGGTATCTGGTAGGTGCGACCTATTCCCCGGCGCGCCCTGATGTGGGGAGGAGCTCCCGCCAGGCTTTGACCATCCAGGAGGACGGCGCCCGCATCCAGCCGCAGATCGCCGCTTATCAGGTTGAACAGAGTCGTCTTCCCCGCACCATTGGGTCCGAGCACACCGACCACCTCTCGATCCGCTACATCGAAATCGATATCTGTCACGACCCTTAACGCTCCGAACGACTTCGAGAGGCCTCGCGCCGAAAGGAGGACCGCGCTACCGCAGTCCTCCGAGGCCCCCGTCATCACGCCTTCCAAGGCAGCGGCTCCAGTGTTTTCTCGGCCTTCATGATCGGATAAAGCGAGGTCTCCACAATCTTAAGGTCGAAAGGCCGCTTGCTACCTTTGACCCACTGGCCTCCCAATATCGGCGTCTTGGAGACGTTCGGGTGGGGTCCTTCACCAAACTTCACGCGTCCAACAAGCGTCTGCAAGTCGGTCGCTTTCAGCGCGTCGCGAATAGCAGCACGATCGAGCGGGTCCGCGGCGCGCTTAAGCGTATCGAGAATGACCTCCCAGATCGCATGCGAGTAGCCGAGCGGCTGCGTCCACTGCTTGCCGGTCGAGCCTTCCCAAGCTGCTGCGATCTGAGCCGAGCTCTCACCTGTCAGTGACGAGGGATAAGGAAACGATGGGGTCCACCAAACTTCGGTGCTCATGCCCTCTCCAAGAGAGCCTAATGCCTCGACCGCGGAGGGGAAAAGCAGGCCGGCGGCGATAGTGACGATGGGAGGACGGAAGTTTTGCTGCGAGCACTGGATCACACATGTGCGCAGATCGCCCGGGTAAACGAGGCCGCCTAGGATTTCGCATCCAGCCTCCTTGAAGGCGGATATCTGCGCGGTGAAGTCGTTGGTGCGAGGTTCAAACTTGCTTGGGACAATGACTTCGAATCCGGCCTTGCGTAGCACTGGAGGGAAACCGATGTTCTCGTCTCCCCACACCTCTCCATCTGCATTCTTGGGCAGCAGCAAGCCCACCTTGCGATTGGAGCGCGCTGATTTCCAAACATTGACGTACACGCCGATGATGTCCTCCAGCCCCCAAAAGAAGTGATAGGTCCACTGGAAGGGAGCCTTGCTGCCACCGCGAGGCATGACGACGGCCTGCCATGGAGCGGTAGAGGAGATGCATGGAGTCCCGAACAGCTCCGCTTGCTCCGACACCGGCAAAGTGACGTCCGTCGTTGACGCCGGCACGATCAGATGCACTTCTTTGTTCTGGATTAGCTCACCAGCGAGTTCGGCCGCTCTGTTTGGGTTGGACTGTGCGTCCCGGTCGAGGATTTGGACCTGATAAGTTCGATCTTTAATCTTTAGTCCGTTCGCCAAATACTTCCGTATCCACGACAACGCGTAGGCATCTGTTTCGCCGAACTGGCCAAGCTGCCCGGTCTGAGGGCTCACGTAACCGATGCGAATAATAGCGGATGACTGCGCCCGCAAAATCGATGGAGCAGCGAGCGCGCCGGCAGTTGAGCCGAGCCCCACCAGCGCCGTCCGTCGTGATATCCGCCGTTCCCCAATATTCTTCATCGTAATCCTCCCTTTCGATGACCGCCAATCGAGCCCATCGTTGTGCGCCGATGATCTGTCGATAAGGCTAGGGGACACTAGCGCAGGCTCCAGCGCTCGTCGCGACGTGGATACCGCTCTGTCCTTCCTGCCAAAGCAGATCGTCCCTCTGGGACAAATGCGGGTCCGATGACCTGCTAATCTGACTGGCATCCAAGCTTTAAACCACGCGGAGAAGAGTATGCCCGAAGCCCCGACAAACGAATTCTGGCGAGGTATCAAGCCGATCACTAATGTCTTTCGGCCGGACGCGCAGCCGGAAATCTATATCAAGAACGCGCCAATAGAGGACGAGCGGTATTACGTGCCTCTTACCGAGACCGTGTTCACTCGGCCGCTTTGGATTTCGCCGAGCAAGAACAAATGGTGCGACATTCTGTATGCAAAGAAGGCCGGCCTTGTGAACCGCCACTATCACCCACATGAGGTCTTCGCCTACACCATCTCTGGCAAGTGGGGATATCTTGAGCACGACTGGACCGCGACGGCCGGGGACTTCGTCTACGAAACTCCCGGTGAGGGACACACGCTCGTTGCCTACGAGAGCGATGAGCCCATGCGCGTCAACTTCAATGTCACCGGTCCGCTCATCTGGTTGGACGAAAATGGCGAGTTTACTGGGACTTTCGATGTGCACGACTACATCGATCTCGCTCGGAAACACTACGAGAAGGTAGGCATCGGCGCGAGCTATATCGATCGCCTCTTTCGGTGAGGCGCACCTTGGAGGACCAGCACTTCATGGGCGCGGTCTGGCACGGCGCGCGAGACGTCCGGGTCGAGCCCAGGTCACGCATGCCGCTTGCACCGGGCGAAATCCGCATCCGGGTGGCGGCATGCGGCATCTGTGGTAGCGACATGCATGAGTATGTCGACGGTCCGCACGCGATTCCCACGGAAGCCGTACATCCGTTGTCGGGACGGCGTGCGCCACTCGTCATAGGACACGAGTTCAGCGGCACGGTGGTTGAACTCGCTCCCGACGTATCGACTGTCTGCCGCGGGCAACGCGTGGTCATTGAGCCCGAATATCGCTGCGGGCGCTGTGCGGCTTGTCTGAGAGGAGAGTATAATCAATGCCGGTTCATGGGCTTTGCCGGGCTTATGGGCGATGGTGGGATGGCTGAAGAGGCCGTTGTCCCTGCGTACATGGCCCACTCGCTGCCTGATCAAGTCAGCTTCGAGCAGGCGGCGGTGTTGGAACCCGCAGCGGTAGCGCTTCATGCGATCAGGCAAGGAGGCCTTTCTGCGGGGATGCGGTGTGCCGTCGCGGGAGCCGGCCCGATTGGCCTCCTCATCGTGCAACTGGCCCGAATAGCAGGTGCGCGCCAGATTGCCGTGAGTGACCTATCCGACGACCGTCTCGCGTTTGCTGTGGCCCTCGGCGCCACTCACACCGTGAACGCACAGACGGGAAGGCTGGCGGCCGCCGCTGGTGAGGTCGATGTCGCCTTCGAAGCCGTCGGCGCGCAGGCGGCCCTTGACGATGCCTACGCTACTGTCCGGAAGGGCGGTCGACTGGTTCTGGTGGGACTTTTCAATCATCGAGCTACGATCGATGCATTCGGTCTTGTGAACCGCGAGATCAATCTCATTTCCAGCGTCGGGTACCGCCATGTTTTCCCGGATCTCATCGAGATGGTGGCGAGCGGCCTTTTTGATCCGTCTAGAATCGTGACGCGCCAGGTCTCGCTCAAGTCCGTCGTGGAAGAAGGGTTCGGCCGACTGGCTCGGGAGACGGTGGATGTGAAGGTCCTGGTTAGGCCTTGTGACAACATTGGCTGAGATGAAGCATTCGACAGAGGGGAAACGTCATGAAATTTCATAGACAAGTTGTGATCGCATCGGTGGCTATAATCCTTTCGGCCTCCGCTTTTGCTCAACAATTGGAACCCGAGAGCGATCCCGGAAAGCTTGGATTTGATGCTGATCGCCTGGAGCGAATAACGCAGACAGGGCTATGTCGATAGCGGCCAACTTCCCGGAGCAGTTATCCTGATCGCCCGCAAGCACAAGGTCGCCTACTTCCGAGCCTTTGGTTTCCGGGACCGCGAGCAAAAGACCGCCATGACCAGAGATTCGATCTTCCGAATTGCCTCTATGACCAAACCGATCATCAGTGTAGGTGCCATGATGCTCGTCGAGGAGGGCAAACTAAGTATTGGCGCGCCCGTGTCCAACTACCTTCCGGAATTTAAAGGATCTGCAGGTCCGTCTCGAACAGATCGATCCTGCCACCGGCAAGAAGGAAACGGTGATGCAGCCTCAGACGCGGCCGATGACGGTTCAGGACCTTCTTCGTCAGACTGCCGGTCTCGTTTATCCACCTCCCATTGGCAATGGCCCAATCTCGGACGCCTATCGGGATGCAAACGTTCTCGATCGCAATACAACACTGGCCGAGATGGTGACGAAGATTTCCAAGCTTCCCCTTGCCAACCAGCCGGGCGAAGTTTGGGAATATAGCGCGGCGGTCGATGTCCTCGGCCGGATCATCGAAGTCGTCTCTGGAATGGACCTAGACCGCTTTATCGAAGAGCGCATCACAAAGCCGCTAGGCATGTCCTCGACAGGCTTTTACGTGCGTGAGGCCGATCGCGACCGGCTCGCACAGCCGCAGATAGATCCGGCGAACGAAAAACGTCCGCCTATGTTCGACGCCCAGAAGCCAAAGTTGTTTTCTGGCGGCAGTGGCGGTGTGTCTACCGCGTCCGACTACCTTCTCTTTTGCGAGATGCTGTTGCAGGGTGGCAAACTCGGCACCACGAGCCTGCTGTCGCAGTCAACGATCAACTTGATGACATCTAATGCGCTAAAGCCGGGGATCGCATACTCAGCCGTCACGCCGCGGCTATTTGAAGATATCGCGCCAACACCGGCGATGGGACAACAAGGTTTTGGATTAGGTTTCGCGGTGCGCACTGAAACGGGGCAAAACCCACTGCCCGGATCAACCGGGTCATTTTATTGGACCGGCTCATCCGGCACGACGTTCTACATCGATCCGAAGCAGCAACTCATCAGGTTCCCTTTTCCGCTGTTACTTTCTATCGGCACCAGGTTCGTTATCTCGCGTACCAGGCACTTTCAGCACCCGACTAGTCGGCCGCTTCAATCAATTTGCTAGGACGAAGATTTTGTAATTCGATTGAAGCCACCGACTAGCTATCGCGCTCTCGATTCCGACGGCGTGCAGCCAAAGCGCTCGCGGAAATTCCGAGAGAAGTGCGAGACATTGCGAAAGCCCCAGCTGTATGCAATTTCGGAAACGCTCGCCTGCTCCGTATCCCGACGCCGGAGGTCCGTGCGGCATGCATCCAAACGCATAGCAAAGATGTGGGCGATCAGGGTGTCTGGCTCCCCGGCAAAAAGTCTGTTGAGCTGCCGGACGCTGATGCCGGCGTGCTCCGCAATCATCTCCGGCGATAAGTTTGGATCGCGGAGGTTTGCTGCGATGAATTGGTGAACCCGATCCATTACCAAGGAGTGATACGTCGAACGCTCCGCGCCTCGTGAGAGACCCTGAGCCATGCGCAAAACATTCCAGATCTTCTCTTCAATCTCCGTGGCGCCAGTCGCCATGCCGCTAAAAGGACTATAGTGCGTTATGATTTGCCGCAGCGACGTGGAGATTTGCCGACCCGCACCGATAGACGAGTCGTACCGACGGGCGGCGCGGAGGTCCCAACCCGGAAAGCGTTGCCTGAACTCGTTTCCGGAAACTTCGAACATGACGTGACGCATAAATCCAGGGAAGCCATGCATGTATGGGCGGTTAGTATCGTAAAGTACGACATCGCCCTCGTTCAGAAGCACACACTCATTTGCGCGGTTTACGAACGCAGCACCGCTCACGAGCAGCGTCAGGAACACCGAGTCTTTCTCTCTCGTCCTCAAATGGACGGGCAATCTCTCGACCACGTGTTGGTGCCCGGTAATATCAACAAGCTTGATGGCGCCGAGGTCAACATACCGAAATCTGGCCTGGAGGCCGTCCGCTTCCAGGCTCGAGCAGGTCAAGCCGACAACATACTCTCCGCACTGTTCCTCCCAGTAGGAGATCCTGTCGGTGGGTGGGACGACCCGGGTGTCGAACGTCGTTACGGGAGCAGTTCGCAAGGCTTCATTCAGTTGCATCCTTCCCTCCCTTGGTATCGGCATAGCCTGCCGCCATTGTTAGTTTTCCCCACGATATGGATCTGCGCCAAGCGGGTCAAATAATCTGCTGCCGCCAGCTACTTGCGCCAGACAAAAGCCGGACACGGTATCTAGTCTCGTCCCACGGACAGTGGCGCGTTGGCGCGCCACGCAAGAGCCCCCGGCGAGTAGGGTCAGCGCCGGCACAATCGTAGGGACGACCGCCGCACCTGACGCCGGGACGCAATCAGAAGGCTGACTTCTCGGTCACTTTTGCGGCCGGAAATAGCGATCGGGTCATTGACAACATGCGGATACCCTGCCCCGGGATGCGTGTTGCAATGGTCCTTGATCTGGGATCTCTCAGGCCGCCTTTTCCTTGCCAAGAATGAAGCGGGCGCCGCGCTCGCCGATCATGATGGTGGGCGCATTGGTGTTACCCGAGACGAGCGTCGGCATGATCGACGCATCCACCACGCGCAATCCGTCGAGACCGCGCACCTTCAGATCTTCACCCACGACCGCCATGCGATCGTCGGGTGCTCCCATCTTCGCCGTCCCTGCCGGGTGGAAGACGGTCTTGGATACGGAGCGGACATAATCCCGCAGAGCTTCTGGATCCTTTTCGACGCCGGGGCTCGGCAGCGCACGCCGCTTCACAATGCGCGCAAGCGATGGGGCCTCCACTATCCTGATGGCCAGTTCGACCCCGCGGACCAACGTCTCGACGTCCGCGGGGTTGGATAGAGCGTTAGAGTTGAAGAGGGCCGGATCCTTTGGATTGGCCGAGTGCAACTTGACGGTTCCGCGCGACTGCGGCCGAAGAAAGCAGGGTCCGATCGAAATTCCGTGTCCGGGCTCCTGCTGCCGTTCCGCAAAACCAATAAAAGTCGGCAGAACGTGAAACTGCACATCAGGCAAGCCGGTGCCGGACGTATCGACGAAGCCGCCGCATTCCACCACGTTGGATGTCAAGAGACCGGTCTTGGTTAGCATGTACTGCAGCATGTGCTTCGCACCGATCAATCCCTTGTCCTGCCCGAACAGCGAGAGGATGCTGATCTCGGCTTGAACCGTTGCCTCAAGGTGATCCTGGTAATTCTCCCCAACTCCCGGCAGGTCCGCGACCACCTCGATACCGTGACCGCTGAGGTGCGCAGCGTCACCGATACCCGAGAGCTGCAGGATCTTCGGCGTAGCAATGGCTCCGGCCGAGAGGATCACTTCCCGGCCTGCGCTATAGGTCTCGCCGGTTTCGAGAGCGATGCCGGTCGCGCGCCTGCCTTCGAAGAGCACTTTGTGCACACGCTTGCCAGTCAATATGGAGAGGTTCGCGCGCCCTTCGGCGTCACGAAGAAAACTGCCGGCGGACGATTGGCGGCGTCCCTCGTGCGTTGTGGTCTGGTAAAAGCCGACGCCTTCCTGGTGTGCGCCGTTGAAGTCTTCGGTGTAGCGCAGGCCCGCTTCCTGCGCGGCGCGGATGAAGGCCCAAGAAATTGGATGTCCGTAGCCGCGGTCGGAGACCTTCAAAGGCCCGTCTGCGCCATGAAATTCGTCGGAAAGGCGCTGATTTCCTTCCAGGGCGCGAAATACCGGCAATACCTTATCGTACGACCAGTGCCGGCAACCCATTTGCGCCCACGTGTCGTAGTCCTGCTTTTGTCCGCGGACGTAAATCATCGCATTGATCGAACTACCGCCACCAAGAACATTGCCCTGCGGCACGATGGACGGCCGCCCATTCAATCCCTTCTCGCTTTCAGAGGCGTAGAAATGGACGTCCACGCCCTTCTCGATCACCTTGAAGAAGGTCGCCGGGATATGGATGTAACGATTAGTATCCTTGCCGCCGCTTTCGATCAGCAACACCCTGTTGGCGGCATTTTCTGATAGGCGCGCGGCGAGCACGCAACCCGCCGAACCGCCGCCCACGACGATATAGTCGAACCCTGTCGTCATTCCCGCCCCCGGAAAGGTTGCCTTTGACTACCGTCAGCCTCTGCTTGGTCAGCAGAACACAGTCTGGACAGTGGTGAATTCCTTCAGCCCTTCGGCACCGAATTCGACGCCAAAGCCCGATTGTTTGACACCCCCGAAGGGAGCATTGGGCTGAATCGCCCCGTGCTTGTTGATCCAAACCGTTCCACATTCGAGTTGGCTGGCGACCGCCTTGGCCTGATCGAGATCGCTACCCCAAACCGACCCGCCGAGCCCCATCGGGCTGTCGTTGGCTTTCGCGATGACTTCCGCGACGTCATGGTAGCGGATGATCGGCAGCGCGGGACCAAACTGCTCGTTGTCGACGAGTCGGCAGCCATGATCGACGTCGGCGACAAGGGTCACGGGGTAGAAAAAGCCCGGTCCTCCGTCGGGATTCCCGCCCAGCAGTATTCGTCCACCTTTGGCGCGGGCTTCCTCAACGTAAGAGGAAACGATGTCAAACTGCATCCGATTCTGTACCGGGCCAAGCGCCGAGGCTTCCAACAGGCCGTTACCGACAGGCACCGCACTGGCGTAGACGGTGAGCTCCCGGCAGACGTCGTCATAGATGCTGTCGTGAACGTAGAGCCGCTTGAGGCACGCGCAGGTCTGACCCGAATTGATGAACGAGCCCCAGAACACGCCCTCGGCGATGGCCTTGGGATCGGCGTCGGGAAGCACGATGCCAGCATCGTTTCCGCCAAGTTCCAGCGTGAGCCGCTTGAGCGAGGGAGCGGCGCTCTCCATAATTCTTCGGCCGGTCGCGATGGATCCCGTGAAGGTTACCTTGGCAATTCCCGGGTGGCGCGACATCGTCGAAGCGACATCGTTCTCGCAGGTGATCACGTTGACGACGCCCGGAGGCAATACTTCGTTGATGATCTCGACGAGACGAATCGTTGACAGCGGGGTGTTGGGTGACGGCTTGATAATAACAGTGTTGCCCGCACGCACCGCCGGAATGATGTGCCAGCAGGCGATCATCACCGGCCAGTTCCACGGAGTGATCGAACCGACTACGCCGATGGGCTTGCGGTGCAGTTCGACCCGCCCTTCCGGACTGTCCTGTAGCACCTCGACCGGCAATTCGATCTCGGCAGTGTGGCGCGTCCAGGCCACGGCGCCGCCGATCTCGAACCGCGATCCAAGGCCACCCAGCGGCTTGCCCTGTTCGAGCGTCAGAAGCTTCGCAAGCTCTTCACCATTGTGTTCGATCGCGGCGGCTATCCGTCGGCAAGCGTCGGCCCGCTCGGGTCCCGGAACGTTCTTCCAGCTTTCGAAAGCGCTTGTTGCAGCCAGAACGGCCATATCCAAATGTGGGATGCTCGCGAGTGGCATGAGACCGACGACATCACCTGTCGCAGGATTGCGTACTTCGCGGTGGCTAACAGTTTCGATCGGCTTGCCGCCAACGATGAGCCCGAACGGTTTCATCAGTGATACTCCTCCCTGAGCCTTTCGAGCTAGGTAAGAGCATTGCCTTCCGCCTGTCTTGGAGTCCGGCGCAGTCCGAATTGGACAAACACGCAAGGCCTATCACAGGCAGACCTTGGACGGCGGCGCGCGCAGACGCCGCCCCCTGATATCAATAGAACCCCTATACCTTGAAAGGCCCGCGCCTCAGCTTAGACCCACGGAATTCTCGGGCCGAACGATGGTCTTCGGAGAACAGGAGAATATCTTCTTAAAACAACGGTTGAAGTAAGAAATATCGTTGAATCCGGAATTGTATGCGACCTCGGCGATCGTGATGTCGTTACCGTTCCGAACGAGGCTGAGCTGATCGCGCGCGTAGTAGAGGCGGCGCATGCGGATAAGGGAGTTGACCGTAGTGCCAAGTACGCTGAAGTCGCCTTGCAAAGTCCGCAAAGAAACGCCGACGCGGTTGGCCAGCCATTGCGGCGTGAGTTTTTTCTCCGTCAGGTGGCGATCGATGAGAATCTGCACGATCTCGATGCGATGGTAGCCGCAATCACTTTGGAGAGATAAATCGTCAGGGTCGTCCGACGCAAAGGCCTGACGCGTTGCACTGAACAGCAATTGACGCAGCTCTGGCGCTCGCTTGTCGCCGCTGTCGGTCTTCATCAACTTCGCGACTAGGCCTCGCAGGATCGATGACATCGGATCGTCGGCTTCTACACGTCGCGAAACGTCTACTCGCGTCGACCGATCGGAAAGGAATATCTGCCTCGGCAGGTGCACGGATAGATGGTTGGAGAACTTCCCTCCAAAGTGGAAGGTCGAGGCGCTCGATGAATCGACCAGAACGCAGTCGCCAGGCGCAACAATAGTCTGCCGTCCAAACTGTTCGATGCCGCATTCGCCTTCGATTTGGAGCAGCAGGAAGAGATGTTCGCCATAATCCTTGCGGATGTCGTCGAGATTCCGCTGGATGGTTGCAAGGTCGTTTGCCACCTGCACCAATTCGATCCCACCCGCCGTGGAGGGATGCACCCGCCCAGTCACGCCGCGCATTCCGTCGCAGGGTTTGGATTGAAAATTCCCACAGACTGAGCGGAGTAAGCTGGACCATTCATCGAGAGGATACTCGCGATAAACATCTGGCGAGAATTCGCGAAACCTTGTCAGTTCCATGCTTGTCCCCCGATGCACGTTGGCGTGCATTCGTGCGTTTCCGGCCAAAACTATAGGGTTATCGGGAGAAACTTCAATCGTCCTGGGGTCGGCCAGCCCGGCAATTTCGGGGTTTCGTCTGGCACCCGAATTCACGTCTGTGGCTCACGTCCACCGCGTCCCACCACATCCTGCGTCGTCACTGCAACTGCAGGCCAGTCGCGGCAAAGTATTGCGATCAGACGGAGCCTTCCGGCTCGATGATAATGGCCTCTTCCGGGCAGTTTGCCCGCGCGATGAAGGCCTTCTCGACAAGCTCGGGCGGAAGGCGGCTCTTCAGCACCTCGCGGGCATTGCCGAACTCATCGAGTTTGAATAATTCCGGTGCGAGTGCGCTGCAGCGGGCGTGGCCCTGACATTTGTCAGGGTCGACCCGAACGGTAGTGGCCGTTGTCATTGCTTTCGTTCCTCAAAGATTCACCGGTTCGGGCTGGGTTCTGATGTCGCGCATGAGGTCACGCCCCAGAATTGCGGAGCTCGCCAGAACACCTCCCACGAGGGCGCCGATGACACCGTCTGTCGAGACATCCTGGCCGGACAGATAAAGTCCACTGATCGGCGTGGTGGCTCTCAACCAGGTCTGACGAAAGCGTTTTGGCGAGGCCTCGATGCCCATGAAACCACCGCGCTCGCGCTTGACGAAAGTCTCGTAGCTCAACGGCGTCGATACCTCAACGTAGTCCAGCGCCGATCGAGCCGCAGGTACGTTGCGAAAGAGATTGTCGAGCAACCGTTCCCTGATTCACCCCTTGAGGGTCAGGTAGTCCTCACCGCTTCATCCATCGGGCTCCCGACCATTTTTCGAAATGCCTAAAGTTGGTGTAGCCGTACATCTCTACCGTCGCCTTGCGGGGATATTCAGCGTCCCAGGACGGATCCTTGGCCGACGGGAAAGTTGCGAACGTCCATGGAAACGGAGCTTCGAAGTCGCGGCGGTGAGCTTCGAGATTTGCCTCAAAGTCGTTTGATGGGTGCGCCCAGATGTTCGCACCATCGAAGCTAAGGTCGCTCGCCGATCGGTTGAAGCCGATATTGACGCCTTGGCATCGCGATCGGCTGCCAGAGCCAGTTCAAACACCGGTAATAGTCTTCGGCGGTGCGCTCCTGATAACATTGGCGCCTTACACCGCGCGCGATCGCGTCCTCGGCATGATACATGTCCCAGAGCGCGCGGGATTCGAGCTGAACCCTTGATGTCCGAATGATGCGGTCGTGCTGAAATCGCTGAAATGCGGTGATTATGTCACCACCTGTCACGTCGAGCAGTGCGGCGAGATAGACGGCGTCCTCGATCGCCATGCCGGCACCTTGGGCGAGCGACTGCAAGGTCGCGTGCGCGGAATCGCCAAGCAGCGTGACGCGGCCTCTGGCCCATTGCCGGATGGGGTTGCGGTCGGCAAGGGGCCAGCGCCTGGACAGATCCATCAATCCCAGGACCGCCTGCATCTCTGGATGCGTATCCTGATAGGTTTTCTGGAGCTCCGCCTTGTGGGCTACGGGATCGTTCTTCTGGGCGTAGGTATCCGTCTTGAACACCGCGACGATATTGAGCTCGGTGCCATTCCGCAGTGGGTAGTAGATGATGTGAAAGGCCGGACCGACCCATAGGACGACTTCGTCGCATCGAACGCCGTGGGGAACCGATTTGATCGGAACAATGGTCCGGTGCGCCACATAGCCTATCGAACGCGGTTGATCCTGCGGATGCATTTGAGAACGGATCACGGAACGCATGCCGTCGGCGCCAATCAGTGCAGCGCCTTCGATCATCCCCGCTTCGGCCGTGAGCACGCTGACCCTGTCCCCCAGGTCTTGAAAGCTCGACACTGTGATCGATTGATCCAAGCGAACGTTCGGGAGCTTCCGGCAGGCATCCAGGAGAATGTTGTGCAAGTCGACGCGATGAATCGCGACATAGGGTTCGTCAAACCGGGCCCTGAACGTCTCATCAAAGGGAACGGCGGCGAGTTGCTCTCCCGAATATGCATCCAGCATGAGCAATGCGCTCGGCTTGTGAGATTGTGCGCGAACCGCGTCGGCGACCCCCATTTCCGCGAAGGCCGAGAACACGTTGGGGCCCATCTGGATCCCGTAGCCAATGGCGCCGATCTGCTCGCTTTGCTCGAGCAGGCGGACCGGCATCCCCTTCCTGCCGAGCGCCAACGCCGCCGAAAGGCCGCCAAGGCCTCCGCCTACAATCAGGATTTCGTTGCTATCGCGGCTCATTCGAACCTCCTATTGGCTTTGCCAGGACGAAACCGATGCGGCTACTTCTGCACCAGCGGGCAGCCGCCTTCGCCGATTGGCCTAAAGGCCTTGTCAGCGGGGATCACGTTGACGAGCGCGTAATAGTCCCATGGTCCCTTGGATTCCTCAGGCTTCTTCACCTTGAACAGATACATGTCATGGATGGCCCGGCCGTCGGGGCGGACCGTGACCGCGCCGAAGAGGTCGTCCTGAATCGGACGTTCCTTCATCTTGGCGATCACCTCAGCGCCGTCATCGGAGTTCGTTGCTTTCACGGCATTCAAGTAGGCCAACACCGAGGAATACACGCCGGCATGGTTCATGGTCGGCATCTTGCCGTTGTTGCGCGCCGCGAAGCGCTTGCTCCACTGCCTGGTTCGATCGTTCAAATCCCAGTAGAAGGCTTCGGTGAAGAGGAGGCCTTGCGCAGTCTGCAAGCCGATCGCATGAACGTCCGAGATGAAGACCAGCAGAGCCGCCAGAGTCTGACCGCCCTGCGGTATCCCGAATTCCGAAGCCTGTTTGATGGCGGTGCTTGTATCGCCGCCGGCGTTGGCCAATCCGATGACTTTGGCCTTCGAGGATTGCGCCTGAAGCAGGAACGACGAAAAATCGGACGTCCCGATCGGATGCCGAACAGAGCCGACTACCTTTGCATTGTTCGCCGCCACCGCCGCCGTGCCGTCGCGCTCCAACGCGTGCCCGAACGCATAGTCGGCGGTGAGGAAGAACCATGAAGCCCCGCCGCGTTCGACGACGGACTTAACGGTCGCATTGGCTATCGACCAGGTATCGAATGTCCATTGCACGGTGTTGGGCGAGCACGCCTTGCCGGTCAGATCGGAAGACGCCGTGCTCGACGCAAGCAACGCATGGCGGGACCCGCGCGTGATTTCGTTGACGGCCAACGCAACGCCCGAGTTTGGAAGATCCAGAACGGCATCCACGCCATCGACGTCGAACCAGCGACGAACGATGGCAGAGCCGATGTCCGGCTTGTTCTGGTGATCTGCGGATACCACTTCCAGCTTAAGACCCGGCCCGAGCGAACCAAAGTCCTCCACAGCCATTTGCGCGGCGAGGACCGAGCCCGGACCGGCGGCATCGGCATAGAGGCTCGACTGATCGTTCAAGACACCGATTTTGACGACGCCATTAGAAATCTCGGCCTGCGCCCCCGTACTCGATAGCAAGACGGCAAACGCTGCTGCGGCAATGCAATGCCTCATCATGTCCTCCCAATCGCCCCTCTTCGGAGGCGGTATTTATAATCCGTGTACCTACATAATATAGTGCAGAATGTCAAGGATCGCCTTCCTTTTGCGCCATTTTATCTGGACACCAGCGTTGCCATGTTGTATGTATACGGACAATAGCTGGTTTCATTGCCAGTCCATCCACGGGGAGGAGCGCGCGATGCGTCTGTGCCGTTTCAACGACGACCGGCTCGGCCTGGTCGAGGGCAGCACCGTCTACGACGTCACCGCATCGATTGAGACACTGCCAAGCCGCCGCTGGCCATTTCCAATGGCAGATGCGCTTGTCGCGCATCTGCCCGAGGTGTGCGGCGCTGCCGAGAAATTGAAACCGCACGCCAGCCGATTCGATCTGGCGCGGGTCGCGTTGCGCAGTCCCATTGCCAATCCAGGGAAGGTCATGGCGGCGCCGGCCAATTACCGTCTTCACGTGGAGATCGACGCGAAGGACCCGGCGGTCCACCATAATTTTCATAACAAGCAATTGGCGGGGCTGGAGCGGCCGGTGGAAACGCTCGGCCTCTTCCTGAAGGCGACGTCCTCGGTAGTCGGGCCAAGCCCTGGCATTAACCTGAACTGGCAAGAGCGGCGGAATGACTACGAGGCAGAACTCGTCGTCGTGATCGGAAAAGCCGGAAAGAACATCCGCGCTGAAAATGCGATGGAGCACATCGCCGGCTACTGCGTCGGCCTGGATATGAGCGTTCGCGGCGCTGAAGAGCGAAGCTTCCGCAAATCCGCCGACTCTTACACCGTGCTGGGCCCGTGGCTCACGACCGCCGACGAGATTGCCGATCCCGAGCAACTGACCCTCTGGCTGACGTTGAATGGAACCGAGCGGCAACGATCATCGACGGCCGCAATGACTGTGGGCATACGGCACCTGATCAAAATCGCGTCGAGCGCTTACACGCTCTATCCCGGCGACATCCTGATGACCGGAACGCCGGAAGGTGTCGGCGCGGTCTCACCGGGCGATATCATCGCAACCGGATGCGATGGCCTCGGCGAAATGACGGTGCCCGTCGGCATCTGAAGATACTCCGGGACTGCCCACAGCTACAGGAATGTATCTTGCCGAAAACAACCACAGCTTCCTCCAGCAATCCCAGCCCCGCAGGGATCGAGTCCTTTGCGAAGAGCCTGTTTCTTCACGAATTGCCGGGGTATCTCATCCGCCGGCTCGATAGCCGCGCGGCCTTCCTCTACGAGAAATTCACCGCGCAATCCGACCTCACGCCGCGGCAATTCGGCGTCCTGCTCACGTTGTTTCAAGCGGGCCCCCTTCCCCAAACCGAACTCGGCAACCGCTTGCATCTTGATCGCAGCACGCTCGGCGAAATGTTGCAGCGGATGGTCGATCGCAAATTGGTGGAGCGGCGGGCGCACGAAAGAGACAGACGCGCCGTCGAGATCGTCCTGACGCAAACCGGAAAGACCGCGATGTTGACAGTGGTCGAACAGGCTCTGGAAGCTCAGAAGGCGTTGCTGTCGCCTTTGCCTGATTATCTCCGGCCGGTGTTTCTGAAGTGCCTGCAGATGCTCGCCGATGTCGACGAGCCGGTCGAATGACGATGCGCTACCCGCCAATCCAGCCGATGGGAGATCATGATGAATAACGTAATGACCCAGGACCGCGCCGTCCACGACGGCAGCATCACATCGCTGGATGATCTCTATCGCGAGGCGGAGCGCCTGCAGGTCACGCCTGGCTGGATCAGCCGCGACCGGCCGATCTTCTGGAAGGAACCGCGAACCGATTTTGTGCCCGCTCACTGGCACTACCGGCATGTCAAGAGTGCATTGGCGTCAGCCGGCAACTTGATTGACGTCGCGCTGGCCGAGCGCCGCAATCTCATTCTGCGCAATCCATTTCCTGCCAACAATTTCGCGACCGTAAGGACCCTGGTCTGCGCCTATCAGATGATCCTGCCGGGCGAGGTGGCGCCTTCCCATCGTCACTCGGCACATGCCTTGCGTGTCATTCTCGACGCCAAGCAATCCTACTCTGTGGTCAACGGCGAAAAGACCCCGATGGAATCGGGCGACGTCATTTGGACGCCCGGTGGGTGCTGGCACGGGCACGGACACGAGGGCTCAGAGCCGGCTTATTGGCTGGATGGCCTGGACATCCCATCGGTGCATTTGATGGAGCCGATGTTCTATGAAGAGCATCCTGATAAGTACGAAAAGATTAGGACCGTCGCAGCCAGCTCGCGCTTTAGATTTTCGCGCGATTCGATTCTAGCCGAACTCGACAAGACCAGCGACGACAATGAGGGAGCTCATGGACCACGGATCACCTTGCACACCCCGGACATGCCGATGATGGGGCTCACGGTGGAGAGGCTGAACTTGGGCCAGCAGACGCGCCGTCAGCGTTCCACGGCAAATCGAATTTTCGTCGTCATGGAGGGAACGGGTACGACGAGAGTGGCTGACGGTGTTTTTGCCTGGCAAAGAGGTGACACGGTCGTTGTCCCGACGTGGTCGGCCTTCAGTCACGAAGCGTCGTCGGATGCTCAACTTTTCGGTTTGTCGGACGAACCGCTCATGCGAGCCTTCAGGTACTATAGATCGGAATTTGTGTGATGGCTGCGCCGACGTGGCGTCGATAGTTCCGCGCCACTGGTTCTTATCTTCATGCCTTCTATAAATACGGAAGCGCCCGCCTCGTCGCGGGCCGGCGCGGGAAAGCGTCAGGTCCGAATATGGCAAGCTGCTTGGCCGGACTTGCCGAGAGCTTTCAAGATAAAGCGAATCTGGGGGCGTAGTCCTGCGTCGGTATCTTCGCCGCGTTGAACGCAGTGCTCTATGAATCGGATGGAAGAACGGCGCGAATGCGGATCTGACCGCTCGCGCGGCTTCCGCGGCATCTTCGACCTCGAATTCCCCCGCTTCGACACCCTCGCGTATGATCGCCTCGAGGATCGTCACCATACGCTCGATATGCGCCTTGATGATCGGCCAGTTCTCCCGCATGGCGGCGACGATCAGATCGTGCATGGGCTTTGCCTTGACCAACATCATCTTGCTGTGGTGGTGAACAGTGCTCAGCAGTTGATCGAGTTTCTCCGTGGCCGGCGCGTCCGTCCGTGCGATCGCAAAGGCGAGGTCGGCAAGCTCGTTCATGAGACGCCCGCAGATGGACTCGTCGATTGCATTCCTGGAGGGAAAGAAGCGGTAGATATTCGCCGGGCTCATGCCGAGTTCAGCGGCGATGTCGGCCACCGACGTCCTGTGGTGACCGACGCGGCGAAAGCGCTCCTCCGCCGCTCCCAGGATCCGCGCGCGGGCTTCGTCGGACTCTTTTCCCGTTCGGACCGGACGATCCATTGGAGCAACAGCGCCTTACTCGGCAGCCAATGCTGGCCGCAATTCCGGCTTCTCGCGCGAAACCTCGTGCATATCTGCGGTCGGCTTGATCCGAAACCACGCGGCATAAAGCGCGGGAAGGAACAGCAGAATCAGAACCGTTCCAACTGCGGTGCCGCCGATCAGCGTGTAGGCCATCGATCCCCAGAAAACGGAATGCGTGAGAGGGATGAAAGCCAGCACGGCAGCCAGCGCGGTCAGGATCACGGGCCTGGTGCGCTGCACCGTGGCCTCGATGACGGCATGATAGTCATCAAGGCCGGCGGCAAGGTTCTCCTTGATTTGTTCGGTCAAGATGAGAGTGTTGCGCATCAGGATGCCCGCCAGTCCAATCAGGCCCAGAATCGCGTTGAATCCGAAGGGCTGGTGAAAGGTCAGCAACATCGGCACGACGCCGACGAGGCCAAGTGGTCCCGTCAGCACGACCATGGCCATTGTCGAGAAGGATCGCACCTGCAGCATGATCACGATCAGCATGGCGGCAATCATGGCGGGGAAGATGGTCGCCAACGCGTCGTTGGCCTTGGTTGCCTCCTCGATCGATCCGCCCAATTCGATACGATAGCCAACCGGAAGGGATGCGATCAACGGCTGAAGGGCCGTCTTGATCTCCTTGGAGACCTCCGGAGGTTGGGTCGCTTCATTGATGTCCGAGCGTATCGTGACGACGGGGGTGCGGTCGCGGCGCTTCAGGATCGGCTCTTCAAGTCGGACTTCCGAATGGCCGACCTGATCGAGCGGAATCGAGCGGCCGTCCCGGCTCGTCAACGAAAAATCCGCCAGGCGCGCCGGATCGAGCCGCTCTCGGCCGGCGCTGCGCGCCACGATGGGGACATTGCGGATGTCCTCGCGGACCTGCGTAACGGCGATGCCGGTGAGCAGGAACTGGAGTTGCCGGCCCACCTCGGTCGGCGAAAGGCCGATGAGGTTCAGTCGATCCTGATCCGGGATGAAGCGGAGCACGGGTGTGCGATCACCCCAGTCGCGATTCGCCTGCCGCACATCGGGAACGCCTCGCATGATTTCGAGGGCTTTTCGAGAAATTGCGTACAATTGCGCGGGATCGGGCCCCATGACCCGAAACTCCACGGGGAACGGCGTATAGGGTCCGAACACGAGCTGGGTGACACGCACGTTGGCCTCAGGTGCAAGGCCCTGTGACACGGCCTGTCGGAGCCGACGCTTCAATTCCTCGCGCGCCTCCGCGTCCGGTGTCAGCACTACGATCTTGGCGAAGGCCGGATCAGGCAGCTCCGGTGCCATCGCAAAGAAGAAGCGCGGCGCGCCCTGACCGACATAGCTCGTGACGATCTTGGCCTCCGACTGGTGGTCAAGCCAGTACTCGAGCTTCTCGACCGTGGCGGTCGTCGTCTCGATGCTGGTGCCCTCCGGCAGGCGAACCTCCACCAGCACTTCGGGGCGGTCGGATGTCGGGAAGAACTGCTGTTTGACGCCACCCATGCCGACGACGGAAAGCACGAAGGCGACAGCGACGATGCTGCAGGTCAGGAACTTGTGGCCGACGGCGAAGGTGATCAGCCCTCGCAGGCGGCGATAGTTGGGCGTGTCGTAGATCGCGTGGTGGCCGCCTTCGACCGGCTTGATCGCAGGCAGCATCTTGACGCCAAGATAGGGCGTGAAGATCACCGCGACGATCCATGAGACGATGAGGGCGAACCCCACGACCCAGAAGATGTTGCCGGCGTATTCCCCGGCCGTCGAGCGGGCGAAGCCCACCGGCAGGAAGCCGGCGATCGTCACGAGTGTTCCGGACAGCATCGGTGCCGCCGTGTGGCTCCACGCATAAGCCGCCGCCGAGATGCGGTCCATGCCCTCTTCCATTTTCACCACCATCACCTCGATGGCGATGATGGCATCGTCGACGAGGAGACCAAGCGCCAGGATGAGGGCGCCGAGCGTGATACGGTCGAAGAACCGGCCGGTCTCCAGCATGATGAGGAACACGACAGCGAGCGTCAGAGGGACGGCGGCCGCGACAACGATGCCGACGCGCCAGCCGAGGCTGAGCAGGCTCACCAGCAGCACGACGCCGAGCGCCATCGCGAACTTCATCATGAACTCGTCAACCGCTGAGGAGATGTTGACGGCCTGGTCGCTGACCTTGGCCAGCGTCATCCCGAGTGGCAGCGTGCGAGAGATAGCTGCGGACCTCGCTTCCAGCGCCTTGCCGAGCGCGAGGCCATCCCAGCCCTCTTGCATGACTGCAGCCAGCATGACGGCGGGCTCGCCCTGGTGTCGGATCAGGTAGGTGGAAGGATCCTCGTAACCGCGGCGGACTTCGGCAATGTCGGAGAGTTTCAGCGTCCGCCCTGCAGCGACGATCGGGGTGTCGGCAATCGCCTGGACGCTATCATAAGCGCCATCGACCCGGATAAAGACCTGCGGTCCCTTGGTGTCGATCGAGCCTGCCGGTGTGACCGTGTTTTGCCGCTGCAAGGCGGCAACAATATCCGGCGCCGAGACGCCGAGGGTTGTCAGTTTGGCATAGGAAAACTCGATGAATATCTGTTCGGGACGTTCACCGAGGATGTTGATCTTCTTGACGCCGGGCACGTGCAGGAGATCCTGACGAATGGTCTCGGCTTGCCTGGCGAGTTCACGCATCGGCATGCCCTTGGCCTTGAGGGCATAAAGGGCGAAGCTCACATCCGAATATTCGTCGTTGACGAAGGGGCCGAGCACACCAGAGGGCAGCTTGCGCGCTTCATCCCCAAGCTTCTTGCGGGCCTGGTAGAATTCCTCCTGCACGGCAGATGGCGGTGTGCTGTCCTTCAGCGTCACCGTCATGTACGCATAACCGGGCCGCGTGGTCGTCTCCACGCGGTCGTACCAGGTCAGTTCCTGAATCCGCTTCTCCAAGGGTTCGGCGACCTGGTCCTGCATCTCGCGCGCCGTCGCGCCCGGCCATACCGTCGTGACCGTCAGGGTCTTGATGGTGAAGGAGGGATCCTCGGCCCGCCCGAGCTTGAAGAAGGCGTAGGCGCCCGCGGCCGCCAGCAGGAGGATAAAGAACAGGGTGACGGCCCGCTCGCGAACGGCGACCGCGGAAAGATTGAAGCTCATCAGTTGCTCCTGGATTCAGACGCAGTCCTGACGCGAGCGCCCTCGTGCAGGAGGTGAGCGCCGAGAGAAACGATCTGGTCACCGGAGTTCGATCCGGAAATGACGGCCGTTTCGCTGGTCACACGCAGAAGTTTGATCGACTGAAAGCGCACGGTCGAGGTGGCGCTCTCGAACACCCAAACGCCTGTCGTTCTGCCGTCGTCGAGCACGGCTCCCAGCGGGACCTGGACTTCGGGCTTAGCCTCCTGGCTGGCAAGCCGAATTGTGACCGTCGCGCCAAGCGGTGCTGCCGCAGCCTCACCGTCGAGCACATAGCGCGCCTCATAGGTGCGGGTTTGGGCGTCTGCGGAATCCGACAACTGCCGGAGATGCGCCGTATAGCGGCGTCCATCGCTGCCATACAGGCTGGCCTCGGCGAGCGAGCCTATTGCCGGGCGGATCGTTTCGGGAAGCGCCACCACGGCTTCGCGAGGACCGGACTGTGCCAGTCGAACAACGGTCTGGCCGGCGGATACGACTTGTCCCGGTTCGCCAAGCGTTTGGATGACCGTTCCGTCCGCATCCGCCACCAGGACCGAATAGGTCGCCTGGTTCTCGGCGACGTGCGCGTCGGCTTCGGCCGCAGCGAGTTGTGCGTTGGCTGTGTCAGACGCGGCCTTCGCCTGCTCATAGCGCTGTTTGGAAGTCCACCCGTCGTTCACCAGATTGGCGTATCGCTTCTCATCCGCATCGGCCTGAACGACAATTGCGCGCGCCGCGGCAACGGCGTTGCGCTTCGCAGTAAGCGCCAGGCGGAGGTCAGTTTCGTCGATCCGCATCAGCGGCTGCCCGGATTTGGCCTGCTCACCGACATTCACGAGCCGTTCGACGATCTTACCGGCGACGCGAAAACCGAGATTGCTTTCCACTCTCGCGCCGATCGTCCCGGTGAAACCGCGTTCGGATACCCTCACCCGACTGGCCGTCACAAGGCTGACAATCGGAGGCTCCTGCCTCGGATCGCCTACCGCGGAGGCTTCTTGAGCGGGAATGGCGACAGCAACGAATGTGGCTACCGCTGCCGGGATCAAAATACTGGCCAAGACCGCAAAGCCCCGCATCTTCATGTCAGTCTCCCAAGTTTAGATTTCATCCGAACTCTATATTGTAATTAGATGTCGACCACAATCTAAAACTGGAGCAGGCAACGAAAATGTGATTCGGGCCTCTGGTGAGAGTTAGAAGGTTTGGCAGAAGCGCTCCCGCCAACAGATTTCTCCTTGGACCACTTCATAGATTGCGTTCGGCTTCTATCTGCAGTAATAGAGTTCGAATGAAATCTAAATTTGGAGAGTGCCGATGCGCGTAAGTCGCGTTCAGGCCGCGGAAAACCGCCAAACCGTGATCAATGTGGCAAGTCGCCTCTTCAGGGAGCGCGGCTTCGATGGCATCGGGCTCAAGGATCTGATGGAGGGGGCGGGGCTAACGCAAGGCGCCTTCTACAAGCAATTCGCGTCCAAAGAGGATTTGGCTGTCGAGGCGTCCAGGCGAGCATTAGAGAGCGCGTCGGGCCGATGGTCGGACGCGGCTGCTCAGAATCCTGATGATCCGCTTGGCGCGGTGATCGGGTTTTACCTCAGTGGCGACCATCGCGGAGAAAAGATGGACGGCTGCCCGATCGTGGCACTCGGCTCAGATGCTGCCCGACAGGGCCCCGACGTGAAGGCGGAATTCGAAGCGGGAATCAAAGCGCATCTCGACGTGCTCGGCCGCTTCGTCGCCGGGACCGGCGGCGATGCCTCCCGCGGCAAAGCCATGGCCATTCTCGCGACGATGGTCGGCGCGGTGACGCTATCGCGCGTCGTCAAGGACCCCGATCTGGCTCAGGCGCTTTTGGATGCCGCGGCCGAACAGATTCGCGACACCGCCGCCGCTTGAAGGCGCGCGCCATCGAACACGGAGAGATCGAATGCTCAGCCTGATCGACGCCAAACCAAGTCTGCTGAAGATATCGGATAGACTGAGCGTACGTTTTCAAAAAACCGGCAGCGGGCCTCCGCTGCTCCTCATACATACGATCCGGACACAGCTCGAATATTTCCGCGCACTTGCGCCCCTCCTCGCCAGATCGCACACGGTGTACGCCATCGACCTTCCGGGCCACGGCCACTCGCCAATTGACCCAGGCGCGAGCTTCGACGAACCCTACTTCAGGCAGGCCGTTATCCGTTTCATCGAGAAGCTCGATCTCTCGGACCTAACGATCGTCGGGGAGTCGATCGGCGGCGCATTGGCCCTCACGGTGGCGGCATCGCTTCCGCAGCGGATGAAGCGGGTCTTTGCGACCAATCCCTACGACTATGAGGCCCGCTACGGCGACGGTATTCGACGCGGCAGTTGGTTTGCGAATTTCATCATCGGAAGTTTGCAGATCCCGGTCCTCGGCGCGATCAATGCATCGCTCGAAAACAAGATCATCCTCGGCAAGATCATGGGTGGCGGATATCACGACCCGCGCAAACTGGCGGCCGATCTGCTCGCAGAGTTCGATGAAGTCGCCCACCGCCCGGGATACAAGCGGATCGCACGCAAGGTGCTGGCAGGCTGGCGATCCTGGAGCAAAGCACCGGATTGCTATCGGCAGATCTCGGCGCCAGTGACGCTCATTTATGGCGATAGCGACTGGTCTCGAACGGACGAGCGCGAACGAACGCGGTCACTGATCCCCGCCGCGAAGATGGTGACGCTGAAAAATACCGGCCACTTCTCAGCTGTCGAGAATCCGTCGGAGCTCGCTCGCTTGATATTGGCGGCGGAATGACCTCATCCATGAACAGCGACAGCGGACGCCGCCAATCCGGCAAGGCAACTGTCGTGATTTAATTTTTCAGCATGCCACAGAGCACCATCGTGCCGAGATGCTGAGCCGAACTTGCATGATGATCATAATATAACACCCGATTATCGGGGGTCTAGTGGGAGTATGAAATGCGCAACGCTGGTGTACATAACTTTCCGGCAATTGATCGTGTTGTCTATGGCAAAGCCGCCTCGGAAGCTATCCGGGAAGAAGCGGAGCGACTTAACGCAAAGCGCGTCTTCCTTATCGCCAGTCGAACCCTAAACTCCAAGACCGACGAGATCGAGAAGATCCGGCATTCCCTCGGCGACAAGCATGCAGCGACCTTCGATGGAATTGCACAGCACACGACGCGCAAGCAGGCTGCCGAGGTGGCCCTTCATGCAAAAGAGACGCGAGCCGATCTCGTTGTGGCTGTCGGCGGAGGTTCCGCGGTCGATCTCGCGAAGATCGTCATCATGGCGATGGAGCACGACATCCGCGATGAAGCGGGCTTCGATCCCTTTCCGATGGGGCCGGGCGTGAGCCATTCTCCCTTCCGCTCGCCGAAAGTTCGGCAGGTCGCCGTGCCGTCGACGCTGAATGGCGGCGAATACAATGCCGCAGCACTCGTCACCGATGAGCGCAAGAAGCTGAAGCAGATTTTCTTTCACCCCCAGATGATGCCGGTGGCGATCATTCTCGACCCCGCCCTCACGCTTCATACGCCAACAAAGCTCTGGATGGGCTCGGGCACACGCTCGATGGATCACGGCATCGAAGCATTGTGCTCGCCGGCCGGCACTCCCTTGGCTGACGAAGTCGTCCTGGCGGGCATCCGAACGTTGCGCGAGGGAATGCTCCAGACTTTGCAACAACCTGACGATGTCGAGGCGCGCCGATTGTCCCAGTATGGCTCATGGCTCGCGTCGTTTGGGCTGCAGGCTCGCGTCCCCATGGGCGCAAGTCACGGAATTGGCCATGTGCTTGGTGGGACGTTCGACGTTCCCCACTACTATTGCACGCCTGTCATCATGCCGAGCCTTCTTCGCTATAACAAGCCGTTCACCGAAGATGCACAGAAGCGTTTGGCGACGGCACTCGGAGCCCCGGGCGGCGATGCCGCAGATGCTTTCTCGGAATTCACAATGACACTTGGACTGCCTGGACGACTTGCCGACGTCGGCATCGATGGAGACAAGTTCGATAAGATCAGCAAGATCGCGATCAATCATCGCTTCGTAAAGGCCAACCCACGCCCCTTCAAAGACGAAGCCGATATCGTCGCTCTACTGCGAGCCGCCGCGTAGCAGCCGCACTGGGAAGGCACCGGAACCGGGGGGACCTTACCTCGCTCGTGTGCCTCTAAGCCGAGAAGCGCGCGTTCGTTAGTTCCGTCAGGCTTACGAAGGAAACGCCAACATGATCGCCTCCGCTCCATCGGCCGAACAACGGCACGCCGATATTCCAGGGCGTTCGCAAGAGAACTCTCCGGCGGGCGGCCATATCCGCAGGCGGACCGTTCACGCCAACCGGCTCGATTTCCCGATTCTGGAGAGTGCCAGGGCGACCCGAGCGGAGGGGGATCGCCCGCCCGAAAGGGCCGCTCGAAGAGCGGGTCTGCACAAGCGCGTGCCAGGATTTCCGGTGTTGAGGATCTGAGAAAGCGCGGAAGACCGGGGAGACCGCTCGGGTCGGCGCCGGCATGACCGGCGCTTCACCCTGGCGCGCGCGAGGGGCGGAGCCCCTTAGAGCGAGAGGATGGGGTATGTTGGCTGTGCTAGCTAGACTAGCCGTGCCCGGTGTCCGTAGCTCGTGATCTGTCGCCTGTTTGTAGCTCGTGAAGTGTCGTGTTTTTGGTGCCCTGGAACAAAGGGGGCACGATGGGCACGGCATCCATTCACGAGGGTGTACGACGGATGCGGTTTTCGAGTTTATTGGATCGGACGGAGGCGAAAGAGCTGACGCAGGCTGCGGCCTCCGAGCTTCTCGGGATCAACGTGCGGACATTTCAACGCTGGGCGGAACGCTTTGAAGCGGAGGGCGACGACGGGCTGGTCGACCTGCGTATGGGCCGACGATCGCCGCGACGGGCGCCGGAGGAAGAACTGGAGCGGATGCTCGGGCTGTTCCGGGACAAATACGCGGACTTCACGGTGAAGCACTTCCATGAACAGCTGCAGAAGCGGCATGGCTATGTGCTTGGCTACACGGTGACGAAGCTGGCCTTGCACGCGGCGGGCCTGGTGCGGAAGGCGCCGAAGCGTTCGGCGCACCGCAAGAAGCGTCCACGCCGGCCGCTTCCGGGGATGCTGCTGCACCAGGACGGATCGCGCCACCCCTGGATCGAAGGTCTGCCGGCGATGGACCTGATCGTCACGATGGACGATGCGACGAGCGAGATCTACTCGATGCTGCTGGTCGAGGAAGAAGGGACGGCGTCGACGTTCCAGGCCTTGGGCGAGGTGATCGGCGAGCATGGCCTGTTCTGCGCGCTCTACACCGATCGCGGCAGCCATTATTTCTACACCCCGAAGGCTGGCGAGAAGGTCTCGAAGACGCAACAAACCCAGGTGGGACGGGCCTTATCGCATCTCGGGATTGAGCATATCGCAGCGTATTCGCCGCAGGCGCGCGGGCGCTCCGAGCGAATGTTTGGCACGCTGCAGGGCCGGTTGCCGAAGGACCTGCGGCTCGCCGGG